>NZ_JBLTJC010000035.1:0-47225 GCF_048158785.1 Streptomyces colwelliae
GGCTTTGGGTCGTCTAGTGGGTGCGGGTCGGTGGGGGCTGGTCGCGCAGTTCCCCGCGCCCCTGAAAGACCGGGCTTCGCCGGTCTTCGAGGGGGCGCTCGCGCGGGGGAGCCGGACCTGGCTGCGCCGGTCCCCGTGGGGGAACCGCATGTTGGCACAGCCCCGCGCCTCTGTGGGAGCCGGCCGTGCCGGTCCCTGTGAGGTGCGCTCGCGCGGCGGGGCCGTAAGGTGACGCAGCTCCGCCCCCCTGCGGAGTGCTGGGACGTGTTGTGGGACACCGATCCTGACGTGTGCGGCCCGTCGGTATCCGTGCTGAGCGGGGCACCGAGCCCTCGCCCACTGCCCCGAACCGCCTCGATGTCCGATGATCGTCGTGGACACCCGGGGCCCCGAGGCCCGCACACGGTATCGACAGGAGCTCACCTCCGTGGTCTACGACATCACCGCCCTGCGCGCGCTGTTTCCCGCCCTGAGGGGTGGGCCCGCCCACTTCGACGGTCCCGGTGGTACACAGACGCCCCGACCGGTCATCGAGGCCATCACGCAGGTGTTGGCGAACCCCCTCTCGAACCGCGGGCAGGTGACCGCGGGGGAGCGCAACGCCGACGCCATCGTCATCGGGGCCCGCTCGGCCATGGCCGATCTCCTCGGGGCGCAGGCCTCGGGGATCGTCTTCGGTCGTAGCGCCACCCAGCTCACCTACGACTTCTCCCGCACCCTCGCCGCGACCTGGTCGCCCGGCGACGAGGTCGTGGTCACCCGGCTCGACCACGACGCCAACGTCCGCCCCTGGATCCAGGCCGCCGAGCGGGCCGGGGCCACCATCCGCTGGGCGGACTTCGACCCCGCGACCGGCGAACTCACCCTCGACCACCTCCGCGCCGCCCTGTCCGACCGCACCCGGCTGGTCGCCGTCACCGCCGCCTCCAACCTGATCGGCACCCGACCCGCGGTTGCCGACATCTCCCGGCTGGCTCATGAGGCGGGTGCCCTGGTCTATGTCGACGGCGTCCACTACACCGCGCACGCCCTGGTCGACATCGGCGGACTCGGCGCGGACTTCTTCGTGTGCTCGCCGTACAAGTTCCTCGGCCCGCACCACGGCGTCCTCGCCGCCCGGCCCGAGCTGCTGGAGACCCTGCGGCCGGACAAGCTCCTGCCGTCCTCCGACGCGGTTCCGGAACGGTTCGAACTCGGCACCCTGCCCTACGAGTTGCTCGCCGGGACGAGTACCGCCGTCGACGTCCTCGCGGGCCTCGACACGGACGCCGGCGGCAGTCGCCGCGAGCGCCTGACCGCGAGTCTCGCCGCGCTTCACCAGCACGAGGAAACCCTGCGTACGCGCATCGACCAGGGACTCGCCACTCTGGACGGGATCACCGTCCACTCGAAGGCGGCCGACCGGACGCCCACTGTGCTCCTGACGCTGGACGAAGCCTTCGGCGCACTGGGCACGCAGGACGCCTCCCGCTTCCTGGCGGAACGCGACGTGTACGCGCCCTCCGGTTCCTTCTACGCCATCGAGGCCTCCCGCCGGCTCGGCCTGGGCGACTCCGGCGGTCTGCGTATCGGGCTCGCGCCCTATACCAGCACCGACGACGTGGAACGGCTCCTGACCGGACTGGAGCTGTTCCTGAAGCGCGCGCCTCACTGAGACTGCCCCGGTCGCCCGCCGGCCGGTACGACAACGCCAACTGCGACCGGACCGGGCTCAGGGGCGGCGTGCGGCGATCACCGCTGAGGTGGACGGTGTGGTGAGTACTTCGGTCGCGTCGAGGGCCGGGTGCGTGAGGTAGAACAGGCGCAGTTCGTCGACCTCGGCGCCGTGACGTGGTGGCCAGTGGGGTGACGGGGTGAAGTCGTCCAGGACGAGGAGGCCACCGGGGGCGAGGAGACCGACGACCCGCTCGGGGTCCTCACGTTTTCCGCCGCCGTCGCAGAAGAAGACGTCGAAGGGGGCGTGCCGCTCCAGCAGCCGCCAGTCCCCGGTGAGGACGGTGACACGGTCGTCGTCCGCGAAGACGGCGGCCGCCCGCCGGGCCAGCTCCTCGTCACGCTCCACGGTGACCAGCCGGGCTCCGGCGCCGAGCCCGCTGTGCAGCCAGGCGGCGCCCACTCCCGTGCCGGTGCCGCTCTCCGCGACGACTCCGTGCGGTTTCGAGGCGGCGGCCAGCTTGAGCAGCCTGCCCACCTCGGGGATACAGCTCAACGTGAAGCCCAGCTCGGAGGCGACACGCTCCGCGACCACCACACGAGACGGAACGGCGCGCTCTGCCATGGGCACGGACTCCCCTCAGTACGGACTCGCCTCACCGTGCACGTGAAGCTATCCGCCGACAGCTGCCGCCCGTCAAGTACGGATGAGGGAAAAAGACGTGCCCAATGAAGGATTAATGATGGTTTTGACCCCTTCAACAATGCCCTGCGCCGCACCTACCGTTACGCCCATGTGAACGGCCCGGGCGACAGACTGATCAGCGCGCTCGTGGTCGGGCATGACGGTTTCTGGAGGGAGAGGGCGATGGAGCCTGCGGCGGACCCGGCGGTGGTCGGCCTCGCCATGACCCCACCCCTCGCCACCGCCTTCGGGATGTTGACGCGCGCGTGCGACCCGTTCGGCCTGCCACCAGCCGCTGTCCGCTCATCCCGACGTGGTTCCCGCCCCTGGTCCCACCCCGACCGGAATCTCAGAAAGGCCACAGCATGACCACCTCCCCCCAAAACAGGATCGCCGGTGCTCCCATCTCCTGGGGTGTGTGCGAAGTCCCCGGCTGGGGCTACCAGTTGACGCCCGAGCGGGTGCTGAACGAGATGCGCGAGGTCGGCCTGGCCGCGACCGAGTTCGGCCCCGAGGGCTTCCTGCCCAGCGCGCCCGACGCCATGGCCCGCACGCTCGCCGACCACGACCTGCACGCCGTCGGCGGCTTCACCCCGCTGCTGCTGCACGTGCCCGGCCACGACCCGCTGCCCGAGGCCGAACAGCTCCTGGCGGGCTACGACGCCTCGAAGGCGGAGGTGCTCGTCCTGTCCGCCATCACCGGCCAGGACGGCTACGACTCCCGCCCCGAACTCGACGCCGACGGCTGGAAGTTGCTGCTGTCCAACCTCGACCGGCTCGCCTCGCTGGCCGCCGAGCGCGGTGTCCGCGCCGTTCTGCACCCGCACGTCGGCACGATGATCGAGAACGGCGACGAGGTCCGGCGCGTCCTGGAGCACTCGGCGATCTCGCTCTGCCTCGACACCGGCCACCTCCTCATCGGCGGCACCGACCCGGCCGAGCTCACCCGGCAGGCCCCCGAGCGCATCGCCCACACCCACATGAAGGACGTGGACGCCTCCCTCGCCGCCAAGGTCCAGGACGGCCAGCTCAGCTACACCGACGCCGTGCGCAAGGGCATGTACCGCCCGCTGGGCGCCGGAGACGTGGACGTCCAGGCCATCGTCACCCACCTCAGCGCCCGCGGCTACGACGGCTGGTACGTCCTCGAACAGGACACCATCCTCACCGAGGAGCCCAAGGCGAAGGGCCCGGTCGAGGACGTGTGGGCCAGCGCCGAGCACCTGCGCACGGTGCTGCGCGGCGTCGCGTAGCACCGTACGGTCCTGATGTGCTTTTGATGTGTTCTGAGGGATTGACCGACGTGTGAGGGCGCCTCAGAATGCCGGAGTCATCGGGTGCCGCGTCTTGTGAACTTGAGGAATCCGAACATGAGGAACCCAGGAAGCAGAAATGACCGCTGACGAATTTCTGGCCACGTGCTGGACCACGGCGGGCGATGCCGCTCCCGATGAGGCGGACCAGCGCAGCCCGCTGAATCTGCGGGACCGCGTGGAAGCGGCGCGCGACGCCGGATTCACCGCCTTCGGGCTGCTGTACGCGGACCTGGTGGAGGCCGAGCGCGAGTACGGAATGGCCGGCATCCGGTCGCTCTTCGCGGACAACGGGATCAGTCATGTCGAGTTGGAGCTGCTGACTGACTGGTGGGCCGACGGACCCCGGCGGGCCGCGTCGGACACGGTCCGGGTCGGCATGCTGAGAGCCATCGAGGCGCTCGGCGCACGCACCTTCAAGATCGGCCCCGACGTCTCGGACGAACCCTGGGAACTCGACGTCTGGGCCAAGGAGTTCGCCGTGCTGGCCGCGCAGGCCGACGGGGTGGGCGCCCGACTCGGGGTCGAACCGCTGCCCTGGTCCAACCTGAGGACCGTGCACGACGGACTGCGGCTCGTCGAGGCCGCCGGTCACCCGGCGGGCGGCCTCATCATCGACGTCTGGCACGTCGAGCGCGCCCATACGCCGCCCGCCGACCTGGCGGACGTGCCCGGGTCGCGGATCGTCGGCGTGGAACTCAACGACGCGGACAGTGACGTCGTCGGCACACTCTTCGAGGACACCGTCCACCGCCGGCGCCTGTGCGGAGAGGGCTCGTTCGACCTGCCGGGGATCATCGCCGCGCTCCGGACGGCCGGCTTCCGCGGCCCCTGGGGTGTGGAGATCCTCTCCGACGCGCACCGCGCGCTGCCGGTGCGGGAGGCCGCCGCCGCGGCATACCGGAGTGCTGCCGCGCTCGTGAAGTAAAAGCCACAGAGATGGCGGGGACGAAACCACGGTCGTCCCCGCCATCTTTGTTTTTCCTGTGCTTCGAGGAATGAGTCGCCGAGGGCCGCCCAATTCGGTGTAATGGCCATTCTTTAGCTGACGTCAGGGAAATGTTCAGACATCTTGTCGTGATGGATAAATGATGTCATTACAAGCGTTGACCTGGGGGTGGCATGACGGTTCTATCTCGTCATAAGCAACAGCCGTGTTAACGGCATGTGATACGCAGCCTTCGCTCGGCCAGCCGCTTCTCCTTTCCCCTGCAGCACAGTGAGGTGCCGGAAAGATGGACCGTACATCCCACCCCCGCTCCCGTAGAATCGTCCCCGTCGTCGCGGCGGCGGCAGCCGCCGCACTGCTTGTGGCCGGCTGCTCCAGCAGTTCCGGAGGCAAGAAGTCCACGGAGGACACCTCCGGCGCTTCCGCGGGCAAGGCCACCACGCCCCGCATGACGGTCGCGATGATCACGCACGCGGCCCCCGGCGACACCTTCTGGGACACGATCCGCAAGGGCGCGCAGGCCGCCGCCGCCAAGGACAACATCAAGCTCGTCTACTCGTCCGACCCCAACGGCCCCAACCAGTCGAACCTGGTGCAGAACGCGATCGACCAGAAGGTCGACGGCATCGCGGTCACCCTCGCCAAGCCCGACGCCATGAAGTCCGTGATGGCCACCGCCGAGAAGGCCGGCATCCCCGTGGTCGGCTTCAACACCGGCGTGCAGGACTGGAAGAAGCAGGGTCTGCTGGAGTACTTCGGCCAGGACGAGAGCATCGCCGGCGAGGCATTCGGCCGCAAACTCAACGCGGCCGGCGCCAAGCACACCATCTGCGTGATCATGGAACAGGGTCAGGTGGCCCTGGAGGCGCGCTGCGCCGGCGTGAAGAAGACGTTCACCGGCAAGACCGAGATCCTCAACGTCAACGGCACGGACATGCCGTCGGTGAAGTCGACGATCACGGCCAAGCTCCAGCAGGACAAGACCATCGACTACGTGACGACGCTCGGCGCCCCGTTCGCGATGACCGCCATCCAGGCCATCTCCGACGCCGGCAGCAAGGCCAAGCTCGCCACGTTCGACCTCAACAAGGACGCGGTCGGCGCCATCAAGTCCGGCAAGATCCAGTGGGCCATCGACCAGCAGCCGTATCTCCAGGGCTACTTGGCGGTCGACTCGCTGTGGCTCTACAAGACGAACGGCAACTACAGCGGCGGCGGCGAGGCCCCCGTGCTGACCGGCCCGGCCTTCGTCGACAAGACGAACGTCGCCAAGGTCGCCGAGTTCGCCGCCAAGGGAACGCGGTGACGCCCATGACCCAGCTCACGGCTCCGGCGACGGGTTCCTCGTCGCCGGCTCCGCCGGTCCCCGAGTCGGACGGGCGGACCTCTGAACGGCCATTGCCCATACGGTTGTTGGCGCGTCCTGAGGTGGGTGTGTTCCTCGGTGCGGCCGCGGTGTATGTGTTCTTCCTGATCGCTGCTCCGCCGGTGCGGGACGGCGCCTCGATGGCGAACATCCTCTACAGCTCGTCCACGATCGGCATCATGGCGCTGCCGGTCGCGCTGTTGATGATCGGTGGGGAGTTCGACCTCTCCGCCGGTGTCGCCGTCATCACCTCCGCGCTGACGGCGAGCATGCTCAGTTACCAGCTGACCATGAACGTGTGGGTGGGGGTGATCGTCGCGCTGCTGGTGTCGTTGGGGGTGGGGTTCCTCAACGGGTGGATGGTCGTCAAGACCGGCCTGCCCAGCTTCCTGGTCACCCTGGGCACCTTCCTGATCCTCCAGGGCGTCAACCTCGCCGTCACCAAGCTGGTCACCGGGAATGTCGCGACCGACGACATCAGCAACATGGACGGCTTCGACCAGGCCAGGAAGGTCTTCGCGACGTCCTTCGACATCGGCGGCGTCGATGTGAAGATCACGATCTTCTACTGGCTGGTGTTCGCGGCGGTCGCGACGTGGGTGCTGCTGCGCACGAAGTACGGCAACTGGATCTTCGCGGTCGGCGGCAACAAGGACTCCGCGCGGGCGGTCGGTGTGCCGGTGGCGTTCACGAAGATCTCGCTGTTCATGCTGGTCGGTTTCGGTGCCTGGTTCATCGGCATGCACCAGCTGTTCACTTTCAACACGGTGCAGTCCGGCGAGGGTGTGGGCCAGGAGCTGATCTACATCTCCGCGGCGGTGATCGGTGGTTGTCTGCTGACCGGTGGTGCCGGTTCGGCGATCGGCCCGGTCTTCGGGGCGTTCATGTTCGGCATGGTGCAGCAGGGCATCGTCTACGCCGGCTGGAACCCCGACTGGTTCAAGGCGTTCCTCGGCGTGATGCTCCTGGGCGCCGTCCTCATCAATCTGTGGGTCCAGCGCACCGCGACCCGGAGGTGACCTTCATGGCAAGCAACGAATCCGGCACCCACGGCGCCATTCTCACCGACAGCGTGCCGGCCGGCGCGGACGCGCCGATCGTCCAACTGCGCAACGCGGGCAAGGCGTACGGCAATGTCCGTGCCCTGCACGGTGTGGACCTTGCGGTCCGCCCGGGTCAGGTCACCTGTGTGCTGGGCGACAACGGCGCGGGCAAGTCGACCCTGATCAAGATCATCTCCGGGCTGCACCAGCACACGGAGGGCGAGTTCCTCGTGGACGGCGGGCCGGTGCATTTCACCACCCCGCGTCAGGCGCTGGACCGCGGTATCGCGACGGTCTACCAGGACCTGGCCGTCGTGCCGTTGATGCCGGTGTGGCGCAACTTCTTCCTCGGCTCGGAGATGACCAGGGGTCCCTGGCCGTTGCGTCGTCTCGACATCGAGAAGATGAAGAAGACCGCGGATACGGAACTGCGCAACATGGGCATCGTCCTGGACAACCTGGAACAGCCCATCGGCACCCTCTCGGGCGGCCAGCGCCAGTGTGTGGCGATCGCCCGCGCCGTCTACTTCGGCGCCCGCGTCCTGATCCTGGACGAGCCGACCGCCGCCCTGGGTGTCAAGCAGTCCGGTGTCGTGCTCAAGTACGTGGCCGCGGCCCGCGAACGCGGTCTCGGGGTCATCTTCATCACCCACAACCCGCACCACGCCTACATGGTCGGCGACCACTTCAGCGTGCTGCGCCTGGGCACGATGGAACTCTCTGCGGAGCGCAGCGAGATCACGCTGGAAGAGCTCACCAACCACATGGCGGGCGGGACCGAACTCGCCGCGCTGAAGCACGAGTTGTCCCAGGTCCGCGGCCTCGACGTCGACGAACTCCCCGAGGAGGACGCGCTCAAAGTCGGCTGACGTGCGACGCGCACAGCGGTTGGGGGGCGGTACCGGTCCGGTACCGCCCCCCACCGCTGTCTCTTCTCAGGCCTGGGGAAGCACCGTACTCGGCCGGACCGGGAACCCCGCCGCCCGATAGCAGTCGTCGATGAGCCCCATCGTGGTCAGCGCGTCGTCCGCGTCGAGCACCAGCGGCTCACCGCCCCTCAAGTGGGCGGCGAAGGCCTCCAGTTGGTAGGTGTACGACGACCGGCGGCCGAGTTCCTCGGTGCGCTCACCGGCCGCCGTACGCACGACGACACGGTCGTCCAGGTGGGGCTGCACGAAGTTCATCACCGTGGCCTCGCCGCGTGAGCCCACCATGCGGCAGCTCATCTGCCAGGTGTCGTGGGCCATGTGGCAGCGGGCGCTGCCGGTGGCGCCGCTGGGGAACTCCAGGTCCGCGTCCAGCCATTCGTCGATCCCCGGTGCCCCGGCCTTCTCGCCGCCGCGTGCGGCGACCAGCCGGGGTGCCCCGCCCGCCCAGGGGGCGAGCATGCGCTGTGCGTGCAGGCTGTAGCACCCGAGGTCCATCAGCGCGCCGCCCGCCAGCGGGAGCGACCACCGTACGTCGCTGTCCGGGGGAGCGGGCATCGCGACCATGGTGTCGACGTGCCGGAGTTCGCCCAACTCCCCGCTGTCCAGCAGCTCGTGGAGACGCAGGACGACCGGGTGGAACAGATAGTGGAAGCCCTCCATGAACACCGTGCCGGCCTCGGCCACGGCCTTGTGGACCTCGGCCGCCTCCGTCGCGTTGCTCGCGGACGGCTTCTCGGTGAGGACGTGCTTTCCGGCCCGGAGCGCGGCCAGGTTCCACGGCCCGTGCAGGCTGTTGGCCAGCGGGTTGTATACGACCTCGACCTCAGGGTCGGCGATGAGGTCGGCGTAGGAACCGACCACCCGCTCCACACCATGTCCGGCGGCGAAGGCCTCGGCGCGGGAGCGGTCGCGGGCGGCCACCGCGACGAGGCGGTGGCCGGTCGCCCGGGCGGGTCCCACGATCGACAGCTCGGCGATCCGCGCGGCGCCCAGGACGCCGATCCGCAGGGGTTCGTCCGTCGTCACTTGCGCACCTCTTCGAGTCGTACGGGACGGTGTTCGTGCAGGGACAGGGTGCACGCGTCGGCGATCCGGCTCGCCTCGACGGCGTCGGCGACCGTGCAGGGGGAGGTGCGGGTGCCGGCCACCACCTCGGTGAACGCGGTGAGTTCGGCGCGGTAGGCGGCGGCGAACCGGTCCATGAAGAAGGTGTGCGGAGTGCCGGCCGGGAAGGTCGCCCCCGGCTCCACGGACCGTAGCGGCAACTTGTCCTCCATACCGACCGCGACGCTGTCCTTCGTGCCGTGCAGTTCGAGGCGCACGTCGTGACCGCGGGCGTTGTGGCGGGAGTTGGAGACGACGGCGATGGTGCCGTCGTCGAGGGTGAGGAGGCTGGACGCGGTGTCGACGTCACCGGCCGCACGGATGTACTCCGCGCCGCGGTTGCCGCCCGTCGCGTAGACTTCGACCACCTCGCGGCCGGTCACCCAGCGCACGATGTCGAAGTCGTGCACGGCGCAGTCGCGGAAGATGCCGCCGGAGACGGCCACATAGGCGGCCGGCGGCGGGGCGGGGTCGAGCGTGGTGGACCGTACGGTGTGCAGGTCGCCGAGTTCACCGCTCACCACGGCCCGGCGCGCGGCGACGCAGCCCGCGTCGAAGCGCCGGTTGTAGCCGATGTGCACCTCGACACCGCTGCCCTCCACCGCGCGCAGCACCGCCAGGCTCTCCTCGACACCGCGGGCCACGGGTTTCTCGCAGAACACGGGGATGCCCGCCTTCACGGCGGCGAGGATCAGTTCGGGGTGCGCGTCGGTCGCGGCGGCGATCACCACACCGTCGACTCCCGCCGAGAGCAGCGCCTCGGGGGAGTCGGCGGGGACGGCACCGAAGCGTTCGGTGACGGTGGCGACGGCGGTGGCCACCGGATCGGTGACCACCAAGGAGTCCACGGCGTCGAGCCCGGCGAGGGTTTCGGCATGGAAGGCGCCGATGCGGCCCAGTCCCATGATGCCTATGCGCATGAGAGACGTGCTCCTTCTGCCGGCGCGCGGCTCAGTCCTGGCCGCCGAAGACGTTCTGGTCCCAGTCGACGACCGAGCCGGTCACCACGCCGCTGCGGTCGGAGAGCAGGAACACCACGAACTCGGCGATCTCGTCGACCTGCCCGAGCTTGCCCATCGGCTGCGACTTGGCAGCCTGCTCGCGCCAGTCGTCGCCCGCGCCGTGGAAGGCGCGCTGGACGGCGTCCTCGCCCTCGGTGTCCGTCCAGCCGATGTTGACGGTGTTGATCCGGATCCGGTCGAAGCGGTGCGCGTGCGCGGCGTTGCGGGTCAGACCCGCGAGGCCCGCCTTGGCCGTCGAGTACGGAGCGAGGTAAGGCGGGCCGCCGTGGGCGCAGTTGGAGCCGATGTTGACGATCGTCCCGGGTGCTGAGCGGGAGATCATGTCGGCCACGGCTGCCTGCATGGCGAAGAACGGTGCCTTCAAGTTGATTGCCATGTGCTGGTCGAACAGTTCCGGCGTGGTGTCCAGCAACGAGCCGCGTGACGTCAGCCCCGCCGCGTTGACGAGGCAGTCGATGCGTCCGTAGGCCCCGGCGGTCTGTACGACGCTGTCGCGCGCCTGGACCGGATCGGAGAGGTCCGCCCGCAGGAAGCGGGCGCCGGTGTCCGCGGCGAGCTTCTCGCCCACCTCCGCGCGGCGGCCGGTGAAGACGACGGTCGCGCCTTCCCCAGCCGCGGCCCGTACGACACCGGCGCCGACGCCCTGGCTGCCGCCGTTGACGAGGACGACCCTGTCCTCAAGCAGTCCCATGAGAGTGATGTGTCCTTTTCAGCTCTGGCGGCGCTTGGCGGCGGCCTGCAGTTCGTGGCGCAGCCGCTCCGGGTCCCACTCCTCCGCGACGGCCTGGTGGAGGGTGTCCGCCTGCGAGGGCGGGGCGAGACCCTCGACCGGCGGGTCGAGGTCGAGGTTGGTGGGGAAGGGGTAGCCCTCGGCGGTGGCGGCGATCACACGGCGCAGCCAGTCGTCGGAGACGCCCTCGGCCTTGCGGCTCAGCAGCACCGGGAACAGGGCGTTCGCCATCGCCTCGCGGTCCACCGTCTCCATGGCACGCCCGAAGGCGGAGGAGACCTGCAACAGATTGGCCATGCGCTTGATGTCGGCCGAGCGGTTGTGCCCGGCGGCGTGGAAGAGCGCCGGGTTGAAGAAGACCGCGTCGCCCTTCTCCAGGGGGAGCTGGACGTGGTTCGCGCCGAAGTACTCGACGAACTGCGGGAGCCGCCAGGCGAGATAGCCGGGCTCGAACTTCTGCGAGTGCGGCAGATAGAGCGTCGGGCCGGACTCGACGGGCATGTCGACGTGGGCCACCGCGCCCTGGAGAGTCAGCACCGGAGAGAGCTGGTGGACGTGCGCCGGATAGGCCGCTGCCCGCTCCTGGGTGAGGAAACCGAGGTGGTAGTCACGGTGCACGCTCTGCGCAGCGCCGCCCGGGTTGACCACGTTGAGCTGCGAGGTGACCTGGTAGGCGGGGCCGAGCCAGGCCTCCGAGATCAGCTCCAGGATGTCGTTGGCGTAGTAATCGGCGAACGCCTCGGGTGCCCGTACGGCCACCTTGTCCAGGGCGTTCCAGACGCGGTCGTTCGCGCCGGGCTTGGCGAAGTGGTCACCCCGGCCCGCACCGCTCGCGCGCTCCTCCTCGATCAGCGCGCGGAAGGCGTCGGAGGCCCGGTCCACGACGGCCTCGTCCGGGAAGGCGCCCTTGAGGACCACGATGCCGGGCCCGTCGAGCAGCGCCTGCACCAGCTCGCTCTGCAGGTCCCGGCGGCCCTCGGCGGTGGCCGCGAGAGCACGGAGCCGGGCACTGTCGTAGAGCGGGACGTTCTGCTCGATCCGTTCGGCCGAGGGATGGTCGGCGATGTCGGTGCGCTGCTCCACGAGTGAGCGGAACGCGTCAAGATCGCAGTCCGCTTCGGTCAGCCAAGTCCGCGTCCTTGCGGTGATGGGAGACATCCGGGTCCCTTTCGCTGTCAGTGCGTTTCTGCCAGTCTTGATAAAACAAACCCATCATTCAATGCCTCTCGCAACATCAAAAGTGCATCATCGGTCTGAGGGATCACTCATGCGACACCGGTACCCGATCAGGGAAATCGCCCGCCAGGCCGGGCTGAGTACGGCCACCGTCGACCGCGTCCTCAATCAGCGGGGCAATGTCACGGAGAGCACCATCAGGGAGGTCCAGGAAGCCATCAAGGACCTGGACCGCCAGCAGAGCCAGGTCCGGCTCGGCGGCCGCACCTTCATGATCGACATCGTGATGCAGACGCCGGAGCGGTTCTCCACCGCCGTACGGGAGGCACTCGAAGCCGAACTCCCTTCCCTGCATCCCGCGTTGGTGCGTTCGCGCTTCCACTTCCGCGAGACCTGCCCGCCCGCCGAACTGACCACGACGCTGGACGGGATCGCGAGGCGCGGCACACAGGGCGTGATTCTGAAGGCCCCCGACGAGCCGGAGATCGCCGCCGCCGTCGGGCGGCTGGTCGTGGCCGGTATCCCCGTCGTCACCCTGGTGACGGATCTGCCCCACAGCGCACGCCAGGCCTATGTCGGCATCGACAACCGCGCGGCCGGCGCCACCGCCGCCTACCTCCTCGGACAGTGGCTGGGCAAGCGGCCCGGCAACGTGCTCACCACCATCAGCCGGGGCTCGTTCCGGGGCGAGGAGGAGCGCGAGATGGGCTTCCGCAGCGCGATGCGCCTCGCCGACCCCAGGCGGTCCCTGGTGGAGGTCACCGACAGCGACGGCCTGGACGCCACCCAGCACGAACTGGTCCTGGAGGCGCTGAAACGGGACGAGGAGATCATCGCCGTGTACTCGGCGGGCGGCGGCAACCTCGCCACCCTCGACGCCTTCGACGCGCTCGGCCGGGAGTGCGCGGTGTTCATCGCCCACGACCTGGACCACGACAACACCCGGCTGCTGCGCGAGCGCCGCCTGTCCGCGGTCCTCCACCACGACCTGCGCCAGGACATGCGCCGCGCCTGCCAGATCGTCATGCGCGCCCACAAGGCCCTTCCCGACGACGGCCCGACACTGCCCTCGGTGATCCAGGTGGTGACCCCGTTCAACATGCCGCCGGGGGCACCGTCCGTACCGGTCGTCGACTGAACCGGTCGCACGCTGAGGGGCGTTGGGGTCAGCGCTCGTAGACGCCGGTCAGCCGGCCCCGGCCGAGGACGGGTGCGGTGATCGTGGGCAGGAGGGCGCGGGGACGTGCCCGGTCCACCGGCGTCGTGCCGGGGGCGCTGTCGACGGCGGCCGAGAGGGCGAACAGCTGGAAGACGTAGCGGTGCGGGCCGTGGCCCTTGACGGGCGCGGGACCGTGGTAGCCGCGTCCGATGGTGGAGCGGAGCACCCGCACGCCGGGGCCGGGCTGTCGGTACGACAGGGCACCGGGCTCCAGGTGTCCGGCCGCCGGGTCGATCAACGCGAGGCAGTGCACCGCAGGCTTGGCGATCGGGACGTCGATGTCCTCGACGACCAGGAGGAGTTGCGCGGTACCGGGCGGAAGCGGGGTCCAGGCAAGCTGGGGCGACAGGTCGGCGCCGCCGACGGTCTTCGCGCACTGCTTCAGCGGCATGACCTGGCCGTCGCCGAAGTCCGTGCTGGTGAGCGTCAGTTGATCGGGTCCTTGGAGGTTGGGCAGGTTCCACGCCGTGTGCGTCTCGCCTGCTCTGCGGTTCTTCAGGAGTCGGCCGAGCACGCTCATCGGGTCGCCTCCACCAGGTCGACGACCTCGGCGGTGGTCGCGGTCTCGCCCAGCTTGGGGAAGACGCGCTCGACGCTGTGGCGATGGGCCTCGGGGTCGGGGTCGCCCATGGCGTCGGTGGCCAGGACGACGTGGTAGCCGTGGTCGGAGGCCGAGCGTGCCGTCGATTCGACGCCCGAACTGGTCGCGATGCCGGACAGCACGACCTGCGTGACGCCCAAGTCCCGTAGGAGCGTGTCGAGTCCGGTGTCGTGGAACGCGCTGCGCCGTCGCTTGGTGATCAGGTGATCGGTCGGCTGGACGTCGAGTTCGTCGATGAGGTCTGCCCAACCGGCGGGCGGGGCGGTGGTGTTGGCGGACTGCCTGGCGCCAACACGTCCCGGTGCGGTGCTGTTCGAGGGCCGTCCGTTGTCGGTACGTCCCGGCGCGCGTCCGGTGACGTTGACCAGGATCACGGGGAGACCGTGGCGCCGGAATTCGGTGGCCAGGTGGGTCGCCTGCTTGATGGCGGCCGTGACCGGGGCGTCGGTGAGGGCCGAGACGATGCCCTTTTGGAGGTCGACCACGACGAGCGCGGACGCGGGGTCGATTGTTGTCAGTGGCATGGGAGTTGCTTCTCCTGTGGGTGTCGTCCGGTCGCCGGGTGAGGGAAATCGGGGGAGGGGTCAGGCCGTCGGTTCACCTGTCCGGTCGTGCGAGGGCGTCGCCCGTGGACGCCCCGCGCGGTCCCGGCGTCCTGGCCGTGGGGCCGGTGCCGGCGCCGCGCAGCAGGGAGGCGATCGCGGCGAGGAAGGCGAGGGTGGCGCCGAAGGCGAACACGATGACCAGGCCGGAGTGGAAGGGCCCGGATATCAGCGTGGGGAAGAACTCGCTGCCGGTCAGGGTGTGTTGCTGCGCCGCCGTCAGATGGGTCAGGACGCCGCTGGGCTGGAGCAGATGCTGGATCGGGTTGACGCCCAACTGCGCGGCGAACAGGGACGAGACCGGGGGCAGGCCACCGACCTGGGCGGCCAAGTGGGCCGGTACGCCCTGCTGTTGCAGTCCGGCGGTGAGCGTGTGCGGGAGGCTCCTGGCCAGCCCGGCGATCATCAGGGAGAAGAACACGCCGATGGAGACGGCGGTGCCGGAGTTCTGGAAGGTGGCGCGCATCCCGGAGGCGACACCGCGCAGCCGGGCGGGCACACTGCCCATGATCGAGGAGGAGTTGGGGGAGCCGAACATCCCGCTGGCGATCCCGTTGAGCGCGATCAGCACCGCGAAGATCCAGTAACTGAAGTCGATCGGCAGGCACATCAGGCCCAGGAAGGTGGCGCCGAACAGCGCCGCGCCACCGGTGGCCAGCCCCCGGGAACCGAGCCGGTCCGACAGGTAGCCGGAGACGGGGCCCGCGGCGAGGAAGCCCGCGGTCAGCGGCAGCATGAAGATGCCGGCCCACAGCGGGGTGTCGCCGTAGTCGTATCCGTGCAGCGGGAGCCAGATGCCCTGGAGCCAGATGATCAGCACGAACTGCATTCCGCCCCGGCCGATCGAGATGGCCAGGCCCGCCAAGTTGCCGAAGGTGAAGGCCCGTTGGTGGAAGAGGCTCAGCTGGATCATGGGTGCGGAGGCGCGGTTCTCGATGACGACGAACGCCGCCAGGAGGAGCAGGCCGCCGGCTATCAGCACGTCGACCAGCGGGTTGGTCCAGCCCATGGTGTGGCCGCCGTAGGGCTGGAGGCCGAAGGTGATCGCGATCAGGGTCGAGCTGAGGCCCACCGCGAAGGTGATGTTGCCCCACCAGTCGATACGGCCGCCGTCGCGCCTGGCGGTCTCGCGCAGCGTGCGGTAGGCCCACACCGTGAAGAACACGCCGATGGGCACGTTCACCCAGAACACCGCCCGCCAGTCCCAGGCCGACAGCAGGCCGCCGGCGACCAGACCGATGAACATCCCGCCCAGGGCGGCGACTTGGTTGATGCCCAGGGCGAAACCGCGCTGTTCCTCGGGGAAGGCGTCGGTCAGGATCGCGGCCGAGTTCGCGGTCAGCATCGAGCCGCCCACGGCCTGTAGCACCCGCCAGGCGATCAGCCACATCGCTCCGTGGCCGCCGTCGAAGGGGTCGAATGAGAGCAGGACGGAGGCGAAGGTGAAGACCGCGAACCCGGAGTTGTAGATCCGGACCCGGCCGTACATGTCGCCGAGCCGCCCCACCGTGACCACCAGCACGGCCTGGACCAGCCGGTATCCCATGATCATCCACAGCAGGTAGGCGATGTTGCCCGGCGCGAGTGGATCGAGGTGGATGCCCCGGAAGATCGTCGGCAGGGCGATCAGCACGATGGAGCCGTCCAGCGCGGACATGAAGACCGCGGCGGTCGTGTTCGTCAGCGCCGTCCACTTGTACCGGTCGCCGGCGGTCGGGCGGCGCGGGGCGCGCGTCTTGGAGGGATCCGTCATCGGCCTGCTTCCTCGTGACTCCGTCGACGTCAGATGTGCTGGGCCAGGCGCTCCAACAGCGGTCCCGCCGCCGCGAGTTGCTCCAGCTCCGTAGAGGTGAACGCACCGCTGGTCAAAGCGCGGGCGAGGAGTTCGGCCCGCGCGTTGCGCTTGTCCCGCAGCGCCTGCCGGCCCGCGTCGGTCACCGTCAGCACCACGCGCCGTCCGTCGTCCGGGTCCGGGCGACGTTCGACCAGACCGCGGGTCCGCAGCGCGTTGAGCGTCGCCCCCATGGCCTGCGCGGTGATCTGCGCCTCCCGGGCCAGCGCCGAGGAGGTCGTGGGGCCCGTGCGCTCCAGCCGCGACAGGGCGGTCCGCTCGGGCATCGTCAGCCCACCCTCGACCGGCACTTGGCGGGCCCGTCGCACCAGCATGCCGATGCTCGTGAGCAGGGCAGAGGCGACCGAGTTCGGGTCCAGGTCTTCGTTCACATACTAAGGCTACTTTATAAAGCTGCCTTAGTACATGCGCCTCGTGTGCGCGCTCTGAGCTAGGGCAACGACGGAGGCGGCGCGCGCAGGGCGTGTCATGCCACCGCACCGCGGTTCCTGAGCGCCGGGCGAGTGAGGGCTCCGGGGAGAGAAGTAATCGCTTTTCGTATCGAGCCACCGCGAGCTACTGTCCGGACGACGAGTGACCGCCGAGAAGTTGGAGCCCAGAGATGCCCGGTCGTCCGGGCGCGCGTTGACGGCATAGGCCGAGATCGGTCCGTCATCGCGTGCCGCCCTTGATGTTGCTGCGGCACAGCGAGCCTTCTCCCACCCGTACCGTCGGTGCGCCTTTCGTGCGCCGGGTCGCGGGTCTCGTTGTCGGCAACTCAGAGGGTTTCCATGCCTGTATCCGATTCCCGTCGGCCTGTTCCGTCGAGCCTGTGGCGGGACCGCGACTTCCGCAGACTCTGGCTGGGTCAGACAGCCTCTCAACTCGGCGAACAGTCAAGCCTGGTGGTCCTCCCGCTCTTCGCCGTCCTGACGCTCGACGTCGGCGCCGGACAGTTGGGTGCCCTGCGTGCGGTGGAGCAGGCGCCGATCCTGGTGCTCTCGCTCCTCGTCGGCGCCTGGGTGGACGGCTGGCGGACCCGCACGGTGATGGTGGTGGCCGACGTCGGCCGAACCCTGGTGCTGGGCGCCGCCGCCGTGGCCGGACTGCTCAACTGGCTCGGTCTGCCCGCGCTGTTCGTGCTGGTCTTCGTCGCCGGGGTCCTGTCCGTGTACTTCGACGTGGCCTACCAGGCCTCTCTCGTACGGCTGGTGACACAGGATCAACTAGTGCGGGGCAACAGTGTGTTGGAGGGCAGCCGGTCCGCCGCTCAGATCGGTGGGCCCGCTCTCGGCGGCGCGTTGGTGACCCTGCTGTCGGCGCCGGTCGCTGTCGCCTCCAGCGCGTTGTTCTTCGCCCTGTCGTTCCTGTCGGTCCGACGGATCCGCCGTACCGAGTCCGTCCCGGAGCATTTGGAACGTTCCCCTCGCGTATGGCGGCAGGTCCATGAGGGACTGCGTTTCGTCGCCGGCGATTCCTCGCTGCGGGCCGTGTGCTTCGCCGCGGCCGCCTTCCAGTTCTTCTTCGCTGCCACGATGACCGTCTATCTGCTCTTCCTCCCACGCGAACTGCACCTGTCGGGCACCGCCGTAGGACTGGCGCTCGCGGCTACCGGTCCGGGCGCGCTCGTCGGCGCGCTGCTGGCCGCCCGGCTGCCGGGCCGGTTCGGATACGGCCGGGTGATCGTGCTGACGGCGGCACTCGGCGACGGCGTGTTCGTGTGTGTGCCCGCGCTGCACGGTTCGTCCGCGACGACGATCGCCGTACTCCTCGCGGTCAACTTCGTGTTCGGGATCGCCGGGCAGCTGGTGAGCGTCACGGTCATGGCCGTCCGGCAGGCCGTGACTCCGCACGGGTTGCAGGGGCGGGTGGCCGCGACGATCACATTCGCCGGCATGGGACTGGCGCCGCTGGGCTCACTGTTCGGCGGGTTCCTCGGGCAGGAGTGGGGGCTGCGGACCGGCTTGCTGGTCATGGCCGTTGGCATGTTGCTGTCCCCGGCGCTGATGGCGCTGTCTCCACTCGCGCGCCTGGGGCGGGACCTTGGTTAACCTGCACGGGTGACCATCGACCTGACCCTGCTGCCGCGTGTCGCCCATCGAAGACAGGAGGTCACCGCGCCCCGTCTCCGCGGTCTCCTCGCGTTGCTCGCGGGCGACCTGCGCACCGGTTGCAGCACCGAGCGGCTGGTGGAGGGACTGTGGCCGGACGAGTTGCCGGAGCGACCGGGGAAGGCGCTTCAGGTTCTCGTGTCCCGGGCGCGGTCACAGCTGGGCGCGGACCTCATCGTCAGCACGCCGACCGGATACCGGCTCGCCCTCGCCGAGGACCAGGTCGACAGCTCCGCCCTGCTGCTGCACGCGGCCGTCTGCGCGGACCGGGCCAGGGCCGGGGACCACGCGGGATCACTGGCCGCGGCCGAGGCCGGACTCGCGCTGTGGGAAGGCACCCCCGACCAGGGCGGTGACACCGACGACCCGGTGGCCGCGCTGCGCGCCGAACGTGCCCCCGTCCACGACATACTCGTCCGCGCACAGGCGCTCGCGCTCGCCCGCCTCGGACGGCACGCGGAGGCCGCCGGACCGCTCGCCGCGGCAGCCGTGGCGCATCCGCGCGACGAGGAGGTGCTCGGCGAGTTGCTGCGCGGCGAGGCGGCGACGGCCGGCCCGTCCGCCGCGCTGACCCGGTACGAGGCGTACCGCCGTGAGCTGCGTGACGAACTCGGAACCGACCCGGGCGCCGGACTCAAGGCCGTACAACAGGAGTTGCTGCGCGGTGAGGCTCCGGTGGCCAGGCACGGTGTGCCGCACGAGCCGAACCCGTTGCTCGGCCGGGACGAGGACATCGCAGCGGTGGAAGGGCTGCTCCGGTCCTCGCGCGCCGTCACCGTCGTAGGCCCTGGAGGCCTCGGCAAGACCCGGCTCGCGCACGCCGTCAGCCGCCGGGCCGAGCAGCGCGTGGTGTACTTCGTGCCGCTCGCCGGCGTCACCGAGGACGCGGACGTGGCCGCGGAGGTCGCCTCCGCGCTCGGCGCCGGCGCCATGAACGGGCCTGCCTCGGGCGACCCGGTGTCCGGCATCCTCGGCGTGCTCGGCTCCGGGCCCGCGTTGTTGGTTCTCGACAACTGCGAGCAGGTCATCCGGGGCGCCGCCGACCTCGTTCAGGCGCTGGTCTCCTCCTCCAAGGACCTACGGGTGCTCGCCACCAGCCGGTCCCCGCTCGGCCTCACCTCGGAAGCGCTGTACGCGCTGCCGGAGCTCGGTCTCGGCATCTCGGCCGAGCTGTTCACGCAGCGGGCCCGCGCCGCCCGGAGCGGTGTCGAGCTGCCGCCGGACGCGGTGGCCGAGCTGTGCCGCCACCTCGACGGGCTGCCGCTCGCCGTGGAGCTGGCGGCGGCACGGGTGCGGGTTCTGTCGGTTCCGGACATCGCGCGCCGCCTCGGTGACCGGTTCGCGCTGCTGCGCGGCGGGGCACGGGACGTACCGGAGCGCCACCGCACCCTGCATGCGGTCGTGGAGTGGAGCTGGAACCTGCTCGCCGAGGACGCCAGAGCGGCGCTGCGCACGCTGTCCGTCTTCCCCGGCGGCTTCTCCGGCGAGGCGGCCGAACAGGTCCTCGGGGAGGACGCGTTGCTCCTGCTGGAGCAGTTGGCCGACCAGTCGCTGCTCACCGTCGCCGACACCCCGGCCGGGGTGCGGTTCCGCATGCTGGAGACCGTACGGGAGTTCAGCGCGGCCCGGCGTACCGAGGCGGGCGAGGACGAGGCGGCCGTAGACCAATTCCTGCTCTGGGCGCGGGACTTCGGGGTCGCGCACCACGACGTGCTCTTCGGTTCGGACTCGCAGGCCGCGTGGGAGCGGATCAAGGCCGAGCAGGACAACCTCGTGGCGGCCCTGCGGCACGCCCTCGCCCGTACGGACAACCCGGCGACCGCCGCCCTCACCGCCGTCCTCGCCAGTCTGTGGTCCACCGCCACCAACTACCCCCGCCTCATCGCCCTCGCCGCGGACACCGGACCGGCGCTGTCCCGCTACCGCCCCGAGCCCGCATACGTCGAAGTCGCCCGCACGGCCGCCGTGTTGGCCACGGTGATCGTCTTCATGGGCCCGGGCCCGCGCGCCGTACGCCAGCTCGTCACCCTCCGGCGGCTGCCGTCGGCCCCGCCGGACACGTTGATGCGCGCCACCGGGATCGTGCTGAGCGCGATTCCCGAGATACGGCCGCCCGACTACGACGTGCTGCGCAGACTGTGCGAAGGCGAGGGTGAAGGTGGGGGCGGCGCGCAGCCCTTGCTCTCCGGTATCGCCGAGTGTGTCGCCTGCTACGTCTGGGAGTTCGAGCACGACATCGAGCGCGCGCTGGTTTCCGCCCGCCGAACGGTCGTCGGGCTGGCCCGAGTTGACAATCCCTCCGTGCAGCTCATGGTGCACTCCCGGCTGAGCGAGCTGTGCCTGCGGACGGGGCGGGGCGAGGAGGCGTACGAGCATCTCAAGGCGTCGCTCGCGGTGTTGCCGCGGCTCGGTGACGGGCAGGACTACATCGGCATCCGTTCGCTTCTCGTCCTCGCGTGTCTGCAACGTGGTGACGCGGACGAGGCGGAGTACTGGCTGCGGCAGGCGGAGAGCGACAACACCCCGCCGGAGGACGACTTCTACCGGCCCGACCTCGGCGGGCGCGCCGAGATCGCGCTCGCTCGTGGGCTGACGGAGGTCGGACTCGGGCTGTGGCGCGGCGCAGTGGAGCGCATGCTCGCGGCCGGCGCGCTGCGCGACGACGATGCCTGGCTCGACCCGTGGGCGTTCATGGTCCAGTCGGTGGCGGTGACGGCGCACGCTCGTGCCGGACGGCTGGCGCTGGTGGCGGAGTTGGTCGACGGGCTGCGCCGGCGGCTGCGCACGCTGCTCGCCGAACCGGTCGGCTCGCCCTCCGAACTCCCCTTGTTCGGAACGATGTTGCACGCCCTCGGCATGGTGGGGCTCGCGTCCGGCGAAGCGGGCGCGGGTGCCCATACCCATGCCGATACCGATGCCGTACGGATGATCGCGCTGGCCGAACGGCTGGGCGTGCTGCGGGAGTTCCAGCCGACGATGTCGGCGGACCTCGCCCGGCGGGCGGCCGAGGACGCCGACAGGGCGGCGTACGCCGACGCGGTGTCGGAGTACGCCGCCCTGGGGCGGGACGAGTTGCGGGACGTCGCCCGCGCTGTCATGGCGACTACTTCGGGTCGCGGTTGAACGAAGCCGTGGACCAGCGGTAGCCGAGCACGGTGAGGCCGACGCACCAGGCGATGGCGATCCACCAGTTGTTGCCGATCTCGGTGCCGAGGAGCAGGCCGCGCAGCGTCTCGATGGCCGGGGTGAAGGGCTGGTACTCGGCGATCGGCTGGAACCAGCCCGGCATCGTGTCGGCCGGGATGAAGGCGCTGGAGATGAGCGGGAGGAGGATCAACGGCTGCGCGCTGTTGGCGGCCGCCTCGGCGCTCGGGCTGGCCATGCCCATCCCGACCGCGATCCAGGTGAACGCCAGGGAGAACAGCGCCAGCAGCCCGAACGCCGCCAGCCACTCCAGAGGTGTCGCGTCCGTGGACCGGAAGCCGATGGCCACGGCGACGGCCCCGACGAGGACCACGCTGGCAACGCACTGGATCACGCTGCCGACGACGTGCCCGACGAGCACGGACCCGCGGTGGATCGCCATGGTCCGGAAGCGGGCGATGATGCCCTCGTTCATGTCGGTGGCGACGGACACCGCGGCCCCGATCACGGTGCCGCCGATGGTCATCATCAGGATGCCCGGGACGAGGTAGGCGATGTAGTCGGAGCGGTCCGCGCCACCGATGCCCGTGCTCATCACATCGCCGAAGATGTAGACGAAGAGCAGCAACAGCATGATCGGCGTGAGCAGCAGGTTCAGGGTGAGGGACGGGTAGCGGCGCGCGTGCAGCAGGTTGCGGCGCAGCATCGTGGACGAGTCACGGACGGCGAGGGAGAGGCTGCTCATCGGACGTTCTCCTTGGGCTGGTCGGTCTCGCTGGGCTGGTGGGGGACCTTGGCGCCGCCGGTCAGGGCGAAGAACACGTCGTCGAGGTCGGGGGTGTGCACGGTCAGCTCGTCCGCCTCGATGTCGGCGGCGTCCAACCAGTCGAGGATGGAACGCAGTTCGCGCTGACTGCCGCCGCTGGGGATCTGGAGCGAGAGCGCCTCGTCGAACCGGGTGACCTCGCGCAGGGCCGTGGCGGCGGACCGGTAGGTGTCCGGGTCGGTGAAGCGGAGCCGTACATGTCCGCCCGGGACGAGCCGCTTCAACTCCTCGGCGCTGCCCTCGGCGACGAGCTTGCCGTCGTTCAACACCGCGATGTGGTCGGCGAGTTCGTCGGCCTCGTCGAGATACTGGGTGGTGAGGAAGACGGTCGTACCGCCGGAGACCAACTCCCGGATGATTCCCCACATGTTGTGCCGGCTGCGGGGGTCGAGGCCGGTCGTCGGTTCGTCGAGGAAGATGATCCGCGGGTCGCCGACCAGGGTCATGGCGAGGTCGAGGCGGCGCTTCATACCGCCGGAGTAGGTGGAGGCGGGCTTCTTCGCGGCCTCGGTGAGGTCGAAACGCTCCAGCAGCTCGGCGGCGACCCGTCGGCCCTCCTGCCTGGACAGGTGATGCAGGTCCGCCATCAGGAGCATGTTCTCCTCGCCGGTGATCAGCCCGTCGACGGCGGAGAACTGCCCGGTGACACCGATCGCTGCCCGCACGGCCTGCGCGTCGACGGCCAGGTCGTGACCGCCGACCCGCAGCACGCCGGCGTCGGCGGTCACGAGAGTGGAGAGGATCTTGACGGCGGTGGTCTTGCCGGCGCCGTTCGGACCGAGCAGGGAGAAGACGGTGCCGGCCGGCACGGCCAGGTCGATGCCGTCGAGGACCGTCTTGTCCCCGTAGGCCTTGCGCAGCCCGGTGGCTGAGATCGCGAGTTCATGGGTCGTTGTCGTCATGCCGCAGAGCTTGCGGCAGGGCGCATTCAGCTCGGTTTCACGGTGGTTTCAGTGCCCTGGAACCGGGCGGTGCCGCAGGTCGCACGGCATGTGGATCAGGTCGCGACGTCCATGCGTTGCGTACCGATGACCTTGAGCAGCTGCAAGGTCCGGTAGGCGCGGGAGTCGGGTTCGGCGGTGAAGATGATCAGCTGCTGGTCCTGGCCGGGCACGGTCAGGACGTCGAAGTCCAGGTCGATCGGCCCGACTTGGGGGTGCTGGATCTCCTGGTGGTTGTGGTGCTCGATGCGCAGCTCGTGCGAGTTCCACAGCCGGGCGAAGTCCTCGCTCCCGGCGAGCAACTCGTCGACGAGGGCGCGGAGTTCGGCGTTGTCCGGGTAGCGGGCGGTGGCGACACGCAGATAGCTGACGGCGGCGGTCACGAACCGGTGGGGCTCGGTCATGCCGTAGGTGTGGTGCCCGGGGTGCAGGAAATAGCGCCGGATGACGTTGCGGTCCGAGCCGGTCAGCGTGGAGAAGTCCTCGAACAGGGCTGCCGCCAGCGGATTCCAGGCCAGTACCCGGCAGGTGTTGTCGAGCACGAGGGCGCCGGCGTCGGTGAGGCGCGCCAGCAGGTTCAGGGTGCCGGGATCCACGTCACGGGAGGGCCCCTGGGCATGCTCGGGTGCCGTCTCTCCGGCGAGGCGGAAGAGATGGGTGCGTTCCTGGTCGGACAGGCGCAGCGCGCGGGCGATACCGGTCAGCACGGCGTGCGAGGGATGCCGTCCCCGGGCCTGTTCCAGGCGGCTGTAGTGGTCCACGGAGATGTGCGCGAGCTGCGCGACCTCCTCGCGGCGCAGGCCGGGGGTACGACGCCTGGGCCCGTGCGGCAGACCGACGTCCTCGGGCCGTACGCGTTCCCGCTTACCGCGCAAGAACTCCGCGAGCGCCTGCTTGTCCATGGTCACCACGGTACGGCGGGGCGCACCGGCCAGCCACGGACTCTCGGTCCCTGGATGCCGCCCGGGCCACGACCGCAGGGTGAAAGCGCAGGCAGAACGTCCCGGAGTACCGGACGTACGGGGAACGACGTGAGGACAAGGCCATGCGGGTACGGCGGGTATGCACGACAACCACGAATGACCAGGGAGCACACCGATGAGCGCCTCGGTGACGGCACTGGCCGCGATCGGTGTGGTGGTGCCGGCAGGTGCCGCCGCGTACGGGTATTTCCTGCACGGCGCCAAGCCCGCCGAGCCGCGGCTGAGCGCCCCGGTGACGGTCGACACGATCACCGTGGCCGACCGGACACGCTCGTACCGCGCCTTCGTGCCCGCGGATCTGCCGCCCGGCGCGCCCCTGTTGTTCGTCCTGCACGGCTCACAGCAGGACGGGAAGAGCATTCGTAGGGCCACCGGATACGGCTTCGACAGGTTGGCCGAACGCCACAAGTTCGCGGTGATCTATCCGGACGGCTACAAGCGCGGCTGGAACGACGGCCGCACCGCCGCCGTCACCCCCGCCCGCAAGGAGGACATCGACGACGAGGGCCTGATCGCCGCGCTCGTCGAACGGTTCCGCCAGGGGCACGGCATCGATCCCGCCCGGGTGTTCGTCACCGGCTTCTCCAACGGCGGGCAGCTGGCCTTCCGGCTCGCCGCCCGGACGCCGGAGCGGCTCGCCGGCATCGCGGTGATCGGGGCGGGCCTGCCCACACCGGACCAGTGGGCCGTCACGGCGCCGAAGTCCCCGTTGCCCGTGCTGCTCATCGCCGGCACGCGCGACCCGATCATGCCGTACGGGGGCGGCGAGGCGAGCATCTTCGGCTTCCAGAAGCGCGGCACCGTACTGTCCGCCGAGGCCACCGCCCGTGCCTTCGCCGAGGTCAACGGCATCACCCGGCCCCCGACCAGCTGGCCACCCACCGGATCGCCCCTCGACGGATCAGATGCCCCGTCGGTGATCGAGACCCGCTACACCGAGCCCGGCAAGCCCCCCGTCGTGGCGTTCACGGTCACCGGCGGCGGGCACACGATCCCCAATCCCGACTACCGCTTCCCCCGGCTCATGGGCAGGACCGACGACAGCCTCGATGCCCCGGCCGCGATCTGGGCGTTCTTCGGCGAGGTCATGCAGGAAGGTCGGAACGGGCGGTCGCAAGGCCGGTGACGGCGCGGTCGGTGCCGGTCCGAGCGCCGGTGCGCTCGCTCACCCGGCGGACTACGACCTCGCGATCCTGGGAATGGCTGTCACGTCGCTGTCGTGGTGAGTGCGCGCCGCAGGAGTGCTTCGGAGGCCGACAGATAGCGGTCGACGTAGGCTCCGTCGAAGCCTCGGGTCGGCAGGATCGGCTGGGACTTGTGGCCGAACATGAGGCCCGTCCGGCCTTCGAGTTCCGGTGCGAAGAGCAGCGGCACCATCCGCCGCGCATACGTCTCGGGCGACTGCATGAAGACGCCGATGGCGGACTCGACCAGCCGGTGCGCGAGGCTTCCGTCGCCCAAGAGGTTGCTGCGGATACCGGTTTTGACGAGGTAGGGCGCCAGGCCGAAGAACGCGGGCCCCGGGAACCGGTCCTTCGCGCCGAGTACGAGGGCCTCGTTTCCGGCGACGGTGTTGCCGTGCGCCACCATGGATTTGTAGTCCTTCTCGGAGTTGAGGTCGTCGGGGTCTCCGGTCGTTCCGGTGCCGGGGGATCCCATGACGAAGACGCGCGGCCTGGGGGAACCGTCCGCTCGCGCCGATCCGAGCCTGGGGCTGAGGCCTTGCAGGACGGCGAGCCGGCTCAGATAGCTGATCGCCACGTCCCGCTCGACATGTTCGGGTGTCTCCTCCCGGGTCTTGGCCGCGATGATTCCCGTGGTGAAGAGCACGACGTCGGAGGATTCGACCGGGAGCTCGACGCCCAGGCGGAGAGCCTCGCTCATCGATGACAGATCAGCCGCGACGAACGTGAGTCGGGCAGCCGGTGCATCGCGCAAGGTCCGCCCCACCACCGTGACGTCCGCACCTCGCCCGAGGGCTTGCTGGGCGATCGCTCGGCCGAGGCCGTTGGTCCCACCGATGACGGTCAGTTTCTTGGACGAGAGGTCGAGCTGCTCGAACGGAATCGGGCGAATGGTCACATTCGGGTCCGGGATTCCTTTGAGGGAGGTCTTCTGCTTCACGGGCGCCTTGGCGTCACTCGGCGCTGAGTTCCTTGATGCGTTCACGGACATCGCCTTTCCTGCTGGGTGGTTCATGGGTGGCGTTCGCGATCGGCGGTGGCGCCGCACGGAAGCATAAGCGGACTTTACCCCGCTTAGCATTCCCGCCGGTAGGGTGAGCCCTGTGGATCGACCTGTCCTGCCCTTGGGAACGCCGCGTGTCGAGCGCGCCGATGCCGCGCGCAACCGGCTGCATCTCCTGGCCTCCGCCCGCGAGATGCTCGCCGAACAGGGCGCGGACAAACTGACCATGGACGGGCTGGCGGAGCGGGCGGGCCTGGGCAAAGGGACGGTGTTCCGCCGCTTTCGCACCCGGGCCGGGATCTTCCAGGCGCTGTTGGAGGACGCCGAACTGGTCTTCCAGGAACAGGTGATGTCCGGGCCGCCCCCACTGGGTCCGGGCGCCGCGCCACTGGACCGCCTCATCGCGTACGGCCGGGCCCGCGTCCACTTCATGATGGAGCACCGTGAGATCGCCCGCGCCGCCCTGGACGGCAGCCAGTCCGTACCGGCCGGAGCCGAGACGCCCCTCTCCCGGATGCACATCCGAATGCTGCTGGAACAGATTCCCCTCGGCCCCGCCGATCTCGACGTCCTGGCCGTCCAGCTCACCGCCGCCCTGGACGGCCCTCTCCTGCTCTACCTGTCGACGACCGACCTCACCGAAGCCGCCCGTCGGATCGAGGAACGGGTCGGCCAGGGCTGGCAGGACCTCGTGCACCGCGTCTGCCGACCTTGACGGAGCCGTAGTGCGCATGAGGAGCACGGGTCGACCCACGCCGATAGGCTGAGAACGCTCGGCACAACGGCGCGCACCCAGCCGGAACTCCAACCGCAGCACAGGAGGAATCGTGGCCGGTCAGTTTGAGGCGACAGCCGAGGTCAACCGCCCTGTCGAGGAAGTCTTCGCCTTCCTTTCCGACGGCACGAACGACCCCAAGTTCAGCCCGAGGGTCCAGGAGATCACCAAGACTCCGGAGGGGCCGACGGCCGTGGGCACGATCTTCACGAGCACGGTCAAGGACGCCGGCATGAAGACGGGCCGGAAGTTCCGGATCACCGAATTCGAGGCCCCCAACCGAATCCGCTGGACGGAGACGTCGAAGAACGTGGTGACGGCGGACGAGGGTGGCTACGACCTCGAAGCCACCGGCCCGGGCACGACCAGGGTGCGGATCTTCAACGTCCTCGAAGGCCACGGCATCGGAAAGCTGCTGGTGGGCTTCGCGCTGGGTGCGGCACGCAAGGACGCGCCCGCGTTCGGGCAGCGGATCAAGGCGGCGGTGGAGGCGTCCTGAGACGCTGCTCCCCGGTGCGGTCAAGGAGAGATCATGCGGATCACCGTACTGGGGGGCTGTGGTGCATGGCCGTCGGCCGGTCTGGCGTGCAGTGGTTTCCTGGTGGAGCACGAGGGCTTTCGGCTCGTCATCGACCTCGGATACGCCGCCCTTCCCCGACTGCTGGAGCACACGCCCGCGCACGGCGTCGATGCGGTGCTGATCAGTCATGGACACCCCGACCACTGCGCCGACCTGAACCCGCTGCTGCGGGCCAGGGCGCTGGACGACGACCCGCCGTCCGCGCTACCGGTCTTCGCCCCGCCCCGGGCTCTCGACGCGGTCCTCGCACTGGACCGGCCGGGAATGCTGGACGCCTCCTACCTGCTGCACGAGTTCACACCGGGCGCGGAGTTCGAGATCGGTCCGTTCGCCGTAGCCACCCGGTTGTTGCCGCACTGGGTGCCCAACGCGGGCATGCGGCTGACAGCCGGTGGGCGGCGGCTGGCGTACACCGGCGACACCGGGCCGTGCCCCGACATCACGGACCTGGCGCGGGACGCCGATGTACTCATTGCCGAGGCCACCTACGCCGAGGAAGTGCCCGAGCACTCCGCGGAGTACCTCTCCAGCGCGCGGCAGGCCGGCCAGCACGCCGCTCAAGCGCATGTGGGTCGTCTCGTACTCACCCATCTGTGGCCCGGATCGGACCCGCACGACTTCGTGGACGCCGCCCGCCGGGCCTACGACGGCGAAATCACGGTCGCGGACAGCGGTCTCGTCATCGACCTCCGCTGAAGGCCGTCGAGGGGCGGCTGTTGTAGGCCTCCACCTCCAGGAGCGGATGCCCCGAGGTCAGGGCCAGGGTCGGCCAGGACAGGGTGACGGACTGGGACTCGTCGGGCAGCAGCCACAGGTAATTGTGGCTGTACAGCGTCGGCAGGACGCGATGGCCGGTCGCGCCGTTCTTCAGGGAGAGGCGGACCATCGCGGCGACGGCCGGACCGTGATTGCGGACGGTGGCGGTCAGTTCGGTACGGGCTCCGGAGCGGGACAGTCGCCCGGCCGTCGCGGAGACCTTCGTCCGCGGCGCCTTGCCCAGTGCTTGCATGGCGGCCGGTGTGCGATAGCGCCAGTAGGTGTTGCGCGACAGGACCCGGCCGTCGCCGCCGGTCAGCGTCAGGCGCAGGAGATGCAGGTCCGGCAGGTCGTCGGTCCAGGCCGCGGTGAACGCCTTCGCGGTCGCGGCCGGCGCCACGTCCAGCCGGGCGCTCTTGTCCCCGCCGAGCCGACGCCCCGTCAGATCGACCAACCGCGCTGAGACTACGGTGTTCTTCAGGCCGTCGCGTGTGTGGTTGACCGCGATGACCTGCCCCTCGGGATCGGCCTGGACGTGCAGGGGCTCGCAGGCCGAACGGGCGCCGTAGTAGGTGCCGTTGACGTCGAAGTCGTAGTCGTAGGTCTGCCAGACCGTGCTGTGCCACGCGGGGTGGGACATCCACAGCATCAGACCACTGGCGTTGTCCCAGAGGTTCGCGTTCCACGCCTCGAACATGGCGCGCGTGTTCTCGTAGTTGACGAACTGGGCCTTGCGCGCGAAGTCGTCCAGGCCGGTGGTCGCCCCGAGGCGCGCTTCCACGGCCGCCTTGTACGTCTGCGGTGCCTGGTTTCCGCGCTCGCTCCAGTCGTGGTAGTACCACGCGCCGCGGATCGGCCACTCGGGCTCGTCGCCCGTCATGTTCCGCATGCTGGCGGCGGTGGAGACGACGGGCATACCGATCTCGGTGTGGAAGCCGAAGTCCTTGCTCCCGTAGGTCGTCGGGTCGAAGTACTTCTCCGGCTCGACCCAGCCGTACGGTCCGCCGCCGGTGATGATGCCGCCGGCCGAGTTGTTCTGGTAGAGGATGCCGGGGGCCTGTCCCTCCACGGCCTCGCGCATGCCCTGGTCGATGGCGGCGGGAGGGTTGCCCTCGTTGGCTCCGCACCAGATGACGACGCTGGGGTGGATGCGGTAGCGCAGGACGGTGTCCCGGGCGATCGAGTTGAAGGCGTCGTGGTCCGGCGGGTCCATGCCCCAGGCGTTGGGGAAGTCGTTCCACACGAGGATTCCGTGCTCGTCGCAGGCGGCGAAGAACTCCTCCCGGTCGGACGTGCCCACCCAGTTGCGGATCATGGTGAAGTTCATGTCGCGGTGCATGCGCACGGCCGCGTCCATCCGCTCCGGCGGCATCCGGCGCAGCAACTCGTCCCAGCCCCAGTTGCCGCCCCGGGCGAGGACCCGCACCCCGTTCACGCTGATCTTCAACGGGTCCGGGGTGTTGGAGACCGACTTCACGTCGGTCCAGGTGTCCGCGTCGTCCGACACCTGGATCACATAGGTCTTCGGGTAGGCCGACTCCCACAGGATCGCCACCCGGTCGAAGCTCTTCGAGGCTCCGAGGTCGACCTGGATCCACTGGTGGTCCGCGTACTCCGAGGACCAACGGGTGCTCGTGTCACCGTCGGTGGCGTGCGCGGCCGGGTGGTCCGGATCCTCGGTGGACGCGGTCGTCCTCTGGCGCAGGGCCAGGTCGGTTCCGGGCGCGCTGCCGTCGATGACGCCGAGGGACCACAGGGAGTTGCCCCAACTGGTGTTGCGCAGCCCGCAGTTGATACGGACGTACCGGGCGGTCCGAGCGGCGAAGTCCTCCACCTGGAGGCTCGCGTTGCCGTTGCCGAACGGCAGCGGAACCGCGCTGTTGTCCACCGACGCGGCATCGGTCCAGGTGGCGTCGTCGGAGGAGACCTGCACCAAGTAGGTCTTCGCGTACGCCTGTTCCCAGACCAGGTCGACCCCGTCGAAGGACTGTACGGACCCCAGGTCGACCCGGATCCACTGATCGTCCTCGTAGGCCGAGGACCAGCGTGTGTCGGGATCACCGTCGGTCACATTGCCCGCGGCGTGGCCGTCCCCGTCCGTGCTCGAAGCGTCGGCCTGCGCGTGCAGGGCCAGGTCGGTGGCGGGCCGAGCGCTGTCGCGTACGGCCAGCGTCCACAGGGAGTAGCCCCAACCGGACGCCCTGGTCAGGCACTTGACGCGCACGTACCGGGCCTGTTGCCGGGCGAAGGGCACGGACTGGGTATACGCGTCACCGGAGTTGGCGAACGGCAGCGGTACCTCGTACTCATAGCCGAACTGGCGGATGCCGAAGCGGGTGGTGCGGCGATCGCTCTCGGAACCGTCGAGCGTCGCGGTGATGGTGAGCTTGTGGAGGGCGGGGTCACCCAAGCCGTTGGGCCACCACAACTCCGGGTTGCGCAGCCGTAGTTGAGCAAAGGTGCCGGAGGCGAACGTGACGTCGATGCTCTCGCCCGCCGGCACGGTGACGACCTTGCTGACCAGTACGCCGTCGAAGGCCGCCGAGACCGTTGTCCTGTGGTCGGCGGAGTCGGCGTTGCGGACCGGGACGACGATCGTCAGTTCGGCGACCGACACCTGGGGCAGGTCCGGCAGCACGGTGTCGACCCGTGGATCGCCGATCACGACATGGCCGGTCGATCTCAGCCGGACGTGGTTCCAGATGCCGGCGGCCCGGTCGCGTACCGCCGGCATCCAGTCCCAGCCCGAAGAGGCCAGGTAGGTGGGGGAGTTGAGGTTCATCTGGTTGGCGCCCGCGTCCACCCAGGACTCACCGGCCGGGCCCTTGTCGCCGGGGCTGCCGGGTATCGGCATGGGCGTGATCTTCACCGCGAGCGCGTTCGCCCCGCCCGTCGAGAGCAGCTCGGTCACGTCGTGGGACGAGCGCGCGAAGGGGTACGTCAGAGCGCCCACCTGGTGGCCGTTGAGCCAGATGTCGGCCGTGTGGTTGATGCCGTCGAACTCCAGCCAGGTCCGGCGCCCGGTCCCGGTGCGCAGACCGCGCGGCAGCTCGAACTCCCGCCTGTACCACCACGAATGACGTGATAGGGCCTCGGGGATGTGGAGGTTGTTCAGTCCGGCCACGGGGTCGGGCAGCTTGCCCTGGTCCACGAGTGAGCCGAGCACCGTGCCGGGAACGGTGGCCGGCAGCCAACCGCTGGTGTCGACGGACGCCGTCGACAACTTCGTTCCGTCGGCGCCGGCCCAGTCGTCGAGTGTCAGTCGCCAGCCGGACTCCACCGGGACCGTGCCGTCGTCGGCCACCGCCAACCTGGGTGCCGGGCCGGAGTTGGTGCCCCAGTCCGTCCAACCCGTGGCCGAAGGACGGTGGCCAGCGACGGTGCCGTAGACCTCGAAGCCGTTCAGGCCAAGGGGGTTGGGGTTGGAGCGTCGGGTCGAGGTCAGCCGTACCCAGCGTGCGGTGACCGGGCGCGGGGGCTGGATGTCCACCACTCCGCCCGTGCCCGCCGTGGTGCGGTACACGCTGGTCCAGGACGTGTGGTCGGTCGACGTCTCGACGACGTACTCGACCGAGTAACTGGACTGGATCTCCTTGCCTGTTGTGCCGTCGGCCGGGTTGCCCGAGGTGGGAGGGGTGAACACCGGGTCGCTCGCGTCGGCCTCGAAGGTGAGGCGGACCGAGGTGACGGTGCAGACGGCCTGGAGATCGATCGCGATCCACTGCGGGTCGCCCGCCGCCGCCCGCCATCCGCTGCCGCGCACACCCGGCGAGGCGAGCCGGTCCACCACGAACGAACCCGGGGTGGGCGCGTAGGCCGTCGAGGAGACGGACACGGGGCGGTGGAGGGCGAGTTCACCGGGGGAGGAGGCTGCGGCGGCCGACGTGGGCGACCGGAAACCGAGTCCGAACCCCGCGAGCAGGGTGGAACCCGTGGTGACGAACGAACGGCGCGACAGGCGTGGTGAACTCGGCTGATCCGTCATGAGCGTGATGTCCCATCAAAAACAGGCGGCCACTGACAACGTTGCCAAAGGCTGGGACGCGGAGGAAGCTGTGTCAACCCCTGATGCAGCCTTCTAATAAATTAGGAATTAATATTGACAGGGTTTCGGTCGCGCGCCACAGTCGTCGCCGTGACGCCGGAAGCCCCCTGTCGCAGTGCGGCCCGGGTCACGTCCTCCTGCTTCCCAACCCTCGGGAGAGGCAAGTGACTTCACATCCGCAGGTCCGCACACCCGCGGCTTCGAGACGGACCCGCCGCGCCACCGTCGTCGCCATCGCGACCGTACTGGCGGCCACCGCCGCCCCGGTGGCCACGGCGCAGACCGGCGTCGACCAGGGCGCACCCGACTACTACGACAGCGGTCTCGCGCCGACGCCGTACATGGGCTGGAACACCTACTACGGTCTGGGCGCGCCCACCGAACAGCAAGTGCGCAGTGTCGCGGACAAGCTGGTCGACAGCGGTCTGCGGGACGCCGGTTACGACATCGTGTGGCTCGACGGCGGCTGGCAGGCCGACAACCCGCGTGACGCGCAAGGGCGGTTGGTCGCGAATCCCGACCGATTCCCCTCCGGGATACCCGCGTTGGTCTCCTACCTGCACAAGCGCGGCCTGAAGGCGGGCATCTACACCGACGCCGGCACCTACGACGGCGGCAAGAGCTGCGGGCTCGGCAGCAGGGGCCACTACGACGCGGACGCACGGCAGTTCGCGGGCTGGAAGATCGACGCGGTCAAGGTCGACTTCCTGTGCGGGATCGGCGCCAAGCTCGATCCTGGCCCGGCGTTCAAGGAGTTCAGCGACGCGGTGGCCAAGTCCGGCCGCAGGATGCTGCTGAACCTGTGCAACCCGCTCACCGACGACTGGGGTCTGCCGCACACACCCGAGCAGGACGCGCACAACACGTACGTCTACGCCCCGACGATCGCCGACTCCTGGCGCACCGGCACGGACATCGCCTGGGGCACCCCGAGCCCGGGTCAGTGGCCCAACATCCTGCGCAACATGGACGCGAACGCCTGGCACCCCGAGGCACAGGGACCCGGGCACTACAACGACCCGGACTACCTCATCCCGATGCGCCAAATGACGGACGGATCCCTGGAGTTGACCCAGGAGGAGTCCACCACGCAGTACGTGATGTGGGCCGAGATGGGCTCGCCGCTCGTCCTCGGCTCCGACCCGCGCACCCTGTCCGACTCGATGCTCGCCACCCTGCGCAACCCGGAGATCATCGCCGTCGACCAGGACCCGCTTGCCGTCCAGGGCGTGCGGGTGGCCTCGGACTCGGTCGGCGACGTGTACAGCAAGGTGCTGGAAGGACACGGGCAGCGCGCGGTCGTCCTGCTCAACAGGTCCGACCAACCCGCCCTGCGTACCGTGCAGTTCGCGGATACCGCACTCGGTGGACCGGTCCAGGTGCGTGACCTGCGGGCACGTGTCGACCGGGGCACGTACACGGGGTCGTACACCGTCGAGGTCCCCGCGCACGGCACCGCGCTTCTGAAGCTGACCGGGGCGGACGCCCTGCCCGGTACGAACCTGGGCACGAAGGCCACGGCGAGCCCGGCCGTCGTCCGCGACGGCGACACGCTCACCACCTTCCTGCGCGGACCGCACGGCTCGCTCGTCCAGCAGGCCGACGGCGGGACGCGCGACCTCGGCGGTCCCACGAAGGGGGAGATTCTCGGCCAGCCCGCCGCCTACGCCTCGGCCGGCGGCCGGATCGACGTCTTCGTACGCGGCGCCGACTCCCGGGTGTACCGGCGGGTCTACGCCGGCGGACGCTGGGGTGCCTGGCAGAGCCTCGGCGGCCGGGTGGCCGACGCGCCGTCGGTGGCGTTCACCGACCCGGCGCACTGGACGCTGTTCGCCACGGGCACCGACGGGCAGGTCGTGCAGCGCGGACCGTCGACCGGCTGGACCTCGCTCGGCGCACCCGGTGGCCGCTCGGTGTACGGGCGGCCGTCCGCCGTCGTGGACGCGCAGGGACGAGTGCAGGTTGCCGTGCGCGGCGCGGCCGACGACGTGTGGACGCGGTCCCGGGACGTGTCGGGGGAGTGGTCGCCGTGGGCATCGGCCGGCGGGACGGTCAGCGGGAGCCCGACGCTGGTCGCCGTAGGGGATGCCGTGGTGCTGTACGCGCGGGCCGCCGACTACACGCTCTGGCAGCAGCGGTACGAGAACGGTGCGTGGCAGGGCTGGACCAAGCAACTCGCGTTCCCCAGCGCCGCGTTCGACGGTGCGCTCGGGGGGGTGGCCGGACCGGGCGGGACGGTCGACGCGGTGTTCCGCGGCGTCGACGGCTACGTGCACCTGACCCAGTTCAACTAAATTAGTAATTATTCTTGACGTGGTGGGGACGCCACGTGAATCTGGAACCGCGTGCATCCGGATCTGCGTGCATCCGGATCCGCGCGGGATCCACAAGGAGCCATCCATGACGAACCATCAGCCAGACCGACGCCGGTTCCTCGCCGGACTCGGTGCCGCGGGGACGGCGGCGCTGCTCAGCGGCTGTGTCACCTCCACCTCCTCCAGCAAGAGCTCCTCGAAGGGCGCGGTGACCCTCCAGTCCAATCTCTCCGCCCCGCAGGCGAAGGCCGCGATGGAGGATCTCGTCGCCGCCTACGCCAAGAAGGGCTCCGACCGCGCGAGCCTCAACACGGTCGCCGCGGAGACCTTCCGCACCCAACTGCCGACGTACCTCACCTCGGCCAACCCGCCGGACGTGTACACCTGGTACCCCGGCTCGGTCGCGGAGGCCTACGCAAAGAAGAAGCTGCTGCTCGACCTCGACGAGGCGTGGACCTCGTCGCCCGACCTCAAGCGCTACTCCAAGGCGCTCAACTCGCTGTGCACCTCGACGAGTTCCGGCAAGAAGGTCTTCGTGCCCACCACCTACTACTGGTGGGGCATGTTCTACCGGAAGTCGAACTTCGCCAAGTGGGGGGTGAGCGAGCCCAAGAGCTGGGACGACTTCCTCGACCTCTGCGACAAGCTCAAGAGCAAGGGCGTCACCCCGATCGGACTGGGAGCCGGCGGCGGCACCGCCTGGGTGGCCTCGGCCTGGTTCGACTACCTCGACATCCGGATCAACGGCGCCGAGTACCACCGCCAACTCCTCGCGGGGAAGCACCGGTTCGACGACCCCGAGGTGCGCAAGGTGTTCGACCGCTGGCAGGAGGTGCTGCCGTACTTCGACCCGAACGGCGCCGCCGTCGCCTTCCAGGACGCGTCGACCTCCCTGCTCAACGGCCGCAGCGGCATGATGCTCATCGGCACCTTCTTCGCCGACGCGGCACCGAAGAACGCCCTCGACGACGTCGACTTCTTCCGCTTCCCGGTCATCGACGCGAAGGTCCCGCTCGCCGAAGAGGCGCCCACGGACGGCTACTTCGCCAGCGCCCGCACCGGACGGCACGACCAGGTGATCGACCTGATGAAGTACCTCGCGACCGCCGAGGCGCAGGAGATCTACATCAAGGGCTCCTCCGGCACCGTGCTGCCCTGCAACCCCGCCGCGAAGGACGCCGGAACCGCCCTCGTCACCAAGGGCCGCAAGCACATCGAGGCGGCGACCGAGATCACGCAGTTCTTCAACCGGGACTCCAGCGACGCCCTCCAGCCCACCGCGGACAACGCGTTGACCAAGTTCCTGGCCAAGCCCAAGTCGATCGGGAGCATCCTCACCGACTGGCAGCGCGACGCCGAGAAGATCTGGAACGCGTGACATGGCCGTCCTGACCGCGCCCGACCGGAAGTCCCCGGCCCGCACGCCCGCCACGGGCAAGCGGGTCCGGGGCCCCCGGCGCACACCCCCGCTGGTGCTCGCCTTCGTCCTCGTCCCGCTTCTCGTCGAGGCCGTGTGGGTGTTCTGGCCCGCCGTCCAGGGCTTCTACCTCGCCCTGACCAAGTGGGACGGCGTCTCCCCACCGCAGTTCGTCGGCCTGGGCAACTTCCGGGAGATGGCGCACGACGACGTCTTCCGCAGCGCGGCCGGCCACACCGTCCTCTGGCTCGTCCTCTTCGGCGGTCTGTCCGCGCTGCTCGGCCTCGCCGCCGCACTCCTGCTCCAACAGGAGCGCCGAGGCGTCGGCTTCTACCGCGCGGCCCTGTTCCTGCCCGTCGTCTTCTCCCTCGTCGCCACCGCCCTGGTCTGGCAGGCGATCTACCAGCCCGACGGCGTCCTCAACCAACTCCTCCAGTCCGTAGGCCTCGGCAGCCTGCGCCACGCCTGGCTCGCAGACCAGGACACCGCCCTCTACGCGGTGATCGTGCCCGCGCTGTGGCGCCAGATCGGCTACGTCATGGTCCTCTACCTGGCCGGCCTCAAGGGCATCGACCCCGCCCTGTACGAGGCCGCCAAGGTCGATGGCGCCAGCGCCTGGCAGCGCCTGCGGCACGTCACGCTGCCCCAACTGCGCAGTGTCAACGCGGTGGTTCTGTCGGTCATCGTCATCGACTCGCTCCGCTCCTTCGACGTCGTCTGGTCGCTGACCCGCGGCGGCCCCTACCACTCCTCCGAGCTGCTGAGCACCTACATGTACTCAACCGCCTTCCAGTCCCTACGACTTGGCTACGGCTCCGCACTCGCCGTCGTCATCTTCGTGCTGGCCTTCGGCGTCATCTGCTCCTACCTCGTCCGCGCGTTCCGGGAGGCCGACTGATGTCCGCCAACTCCACGGCCCTGCGCCGGAAGCGCGCCGCGACCGCCGGATTCCACCTGGGCGCGGGCGCGTTGGCGATCCTGTGGCTGCTGCCCATCGCCCTGGTCCTGGTGACCAGCCTCCGCTCCTTCGACGACATCGCCGCCAACGGCCTGGGCAGCTGGCCGCATTCCTTCACCCTCGGCAACTTCCACCAGGCCTGGGTCGACGGCGGCCAGCAGCGCGCCCTCATCAACAGCCTGCTCGTCACCATCCCCTGCGTCCTGATCACGCTGGCCCTCGCCGCGATGGCCGCGTTCGCCCTCAGCCGCTACGAACTCCCCTTCCGCCGCTCGCTGTTGCTGCTCATGCTCGGCGGCAACCTCCTCCCGCCGCAGATCCTCCTCATCCCGGTCTCCAAGCTCAGCGAAGTGATGGGCATCTTCGACACCCTGCCCGCACTCGTCGGCGTACAGATCGGCTTCGGCGTCGGCTTCTACGTCTTCGTCCTGCACGGGTTCATGCGGTCGATCCCGGTGGAGATCCAGCAGGCGGCGGTCGTCGACGGCGCCGGCCCCTGGCAGATCTTCTGGCGGATCATCCTCCCGCTGACCCGCCCCGCCCTGGCCGCGCTCAGCGCCCTGTCGTTCACCTGGATCTTCAACGACCTGCTCTGGGCGATCACCGTGCTGCGCAGCGACACCAAGATGCCCATCACCGCCGCGCTCATCGGACTTCAGGGACAGTACGTGTCGATGTGGAACGTCATCGCTGCCGGTTCCGTCATCGCCGCCGCGCCCACGGTCGCCGTGTTCCTGCGCTTCCAGCGGCACTTCGTGGCCGGGCTCAACCTCGGGGCGGTCAAGTGATGCACCAGCGCTGGACCTTGCGCACGGAGAACACCAGCTACACCGTGCGCCTGTCCCCGGACGGCCCCTGGGCCGAACTCGACGCGTGGGGACCGCTCGGCGTCGAGGACGGTCCCTCCGCCCTGGACCGGTCGCGACGCACACACTTCATCACGCCCGCCGACGCGGCGCCCGCCGAGTATCTCCCGTACGGGCTACGGCCGTTCACCGGATCGGAGCTGGTTGCGTCGCGTCCGGACGGCGAAGACCGGGGAGTGTGGTGGGAGTTCGCAGGCGCCGAAGTGGACGAGGGTGCACTACGACTCGCCTTCCACGACGAGCAGTTGGGCCTCCGGACCGTCCTCCACTACGAGACCGTTCCGGGCACGGACGTGCTCCTCCGCTGGACGGAGTTCACTGCCACGGACGAACTCCGCCTGGAGCGACTCGACTCGGCCGCCGTGAACATCCCCGTCACCGGCGTCGCCCGCCTGACGTACCTCACGGGCCAGTGGTCGCAGGAGTTCCAGCGCACCCAACTCGACCTGCCCAGAGGTACGTTCACCATCGGCAGCCTGCAAGGTGTACCGGGACACGCGTACGCACCCTGGCTCGCGGTGCAGGACGGCGAGTCGCCGGCCGCGTACGGCATCGCCCTCGCCTGGTCCGGCAACTGGCACATCACCGCCGAGGCCGAACCCGGCGGTGCCCTGCGCGTGCGGGCGGGCCGAGTGCCGCACGAGGGAGCGGTGCTGCTCGCGCCCGGCAAGACCCTCGCCACGCCCCAACTCGCCTGCGCCTTCAGCCCGGAGGGCCTCGACGGACTCTCCCGCGTCTGGCACCGCTACGAACGACACCTCTCCGGAGAGCGACTGCACCGCCCCCGCAAGGTCCTCTACAACTCCTGGGAAGCGACCGGCTTCGACGTCGAAGCGGCCGGGCAACTGGAGCTGGCGAAGACGGCCGCCGACATCGGGGCCGAACTGTTCGTCGTGGACGACGGCTGGTTCACCGGGCGTGCCGACGACACCGGGGGCCTGGGCGACTGGTGGCCGGACCCGGCGGCCTTCCCGCTGGGCTTCGATCAATTCGTGGCGGACGTGCGGGCGTTGGGCCTGGACTTCGGCCTGTGGATAGAGCCCGAGGCCGTCAGCCCGGGGAGCCGTCTGTACGCCGAACACCCCGAGTGGGTCTACCGGATCGAGGGCAGGCCCGGGCGACTCGTCCGCAACCAACTCCTCCTCGACCTGGGCCGGACCGACGTCCAGGACTTCGTGATCGGGACGCTCGACCGGCTGCTCGGCACCTACGACATCAGCTACCTCAAGTGGGACATGAACCGCCCGCCCACCGAACGCGGCCGTCCCGGTGCCGGCCGAGTGGACCTGGACGCCGAGCATGTCGCCGGGTATCTGCGCGTCCTCGACCACCTCCGTTCCGCCCACCCCGACGTCACCGTCGAGGGCTGCGCGGGCGGCGGCGGGCGGATCGAGCACGCGACCGTCGCGCGTACCGACGTGGTCTGGCCCAGCGACAACACCGCACCGCTGGACCGGCTTTCGGTCCAGTACGGTTTCCTGCACGCGCACGCCCCGCACGTCATGAGCTCCTGGGTCACCGACGCGCCCGGCGTCTTCGACCCGCGTCCGCGCAGCCTCGCCTTCCGCTTCGTCAACGCCATGTGCGGAGTGCTGGGCATCGGCGCCGACCTGCGCGCCTGGACGCCGGAGCAGCGGACCGAGGCCGCCCGGTGGATCGGCCGCTACAAGGAGGTGCGGGACGTGATCCACCAGGGTGAGGCACGGCTGCTCGGTACGCCGCAGGACGCGAGCTGCGGGGTGCAGTACGACGCCGGGGACCGGACTGTCGTCGCCGCGCTGAGCACCGGGCGTCTCGACGGGGCGCCGCTCGTGCCGGGGCGGGCCGGCCGGCTCCGGCTGCGGGGACTCGAACCGGCGGCGGGCTACCGGGACACGGCGACGGGGACGACGTACAGCGGAGCCCATCTGCTGCACTACGGGCTGCCGTTCGCGTGGAGTGGCGATCATGATGCCGACCTGGTCGTGCTCGTGCGCGAGTGAGCCCCTTATGTTTCCAGCAGGCCTTTCCAGCAAGCCCTTGCTCGTGAAAGACGCGAAGGACCCGAGAACGCGAAGGAGTCGAACCCCGATGGACCAGTCCGTACGACGGCACGGCGCCCGGTTCACCGGACGCACGGCCGTGGTCACCGGAGCGGCCTCCGGCATCGGAGCCGCCACGGCCGTACGCCTCGCCGAGGAGGGAGCCGCCGTCGTGCTCGCCGACATAGCAGAGGAACGGGGCGAGTCGGTGGCGGAGCGGATCGGCAAGGACGGCGGGCGGGCCCGGTTCGTGGCCGCCGATGTCGCGGCCGAGGACGACTGGGCGCGGATCGTCGGCGCCGCGCACACCTTCGGGCCCGTCGACGTCCTCGTCAGCAACGCCTTCACCGTCGACGTCACCCCGGCCCACGAGATGACCCTGCCGTCCTGGCAACGGCAGCTCGACGTCAATCTGACCGGCAGTTTCCTCGGCTTCCGGGCGGTGCTGCCCGATCTGGCGGAGCGGCGGGGCGCGGTGGTGCTGACCTCGTCCGTACACGCGCACAAGGGCATCCCCGGGCACCCCGCCTACGCCGCCGCCAAGGGCGCGTTGCTCTCCCTGTGCAGTCAACTCGCCGTCGAATACGGGCCTGTTGTGCGCGTCAACGCCGTCCTGCCGGGACCGATACTGACCGCCGCCTGGGACAGAGTGCCGCCAGAGGAACGGGAACGCAGCATCGCCGAGACGGCCGTACGCCGCTTCGGAACGCCCGAGGAGGTGGCCGCGGCCATCGCGTTCCTCAGCGCCGACGAAGCCTCCTTCATCACCGGGACGAGTCTCGTGGTGGACGGCGGCTGGAGCGTCGTCAAGGCCTCCGCATGACCACGCTCCCCAACAAGCAGAAAGGCTGTACGACATGACGCCCTATGCCCGTCGAGGCGTCCACGGCCAGACCGTGGAACTCCTCGCCCGCCGCATCCTGGGCGGTGAGATCCCCGAGGGGGCCACGCTGGATCTCGTGGCGCTACAGAGCGAGTTGGACGTGAGCCTGACCGCGCTGCGCGAGTCGCTGAAGGTGCTCGCCGCCAAGGGGATGGTCGACGCCCGGCAACGCCGGGGCACCTTCGTACGCCCCCGCGCCGAGTGGAACCTGCTCGACGCGGACGTGCTGCGCTGGCAGTTCGAGGGCGCCTCCACTTCGGAGTCCGATCAGGCGCTGCTGCACAACCTCGCCGAAGTCCGCTCCATCATCGAGCCCGCCGCCGTACGCCTGGCCGCCCAGCGCCGTACCGACGCGGACCTGGCCGCCCTGGACGGCGCCCTCGACGCGATGGGGGAGCAGGGCAACGGCGCCGCCCACGCGGTCGAGGCCGACCTCGCCTTCCACCGCGCCCTGCTCGCCGCCACCCACAACGAACTCCTCGAACGCATGGAGATGGTGATCGAGTCCGGCCTGGCACACCGCGACCGCATCGTGCACAGCGCCCCCCACAGCGAGGACCCGGTCCCCGCCCACCGCGCCGTCCTGGACGCCGTACGCGACCAGGACCCGCAGGCCGCCGAGGCCGCGATGCGCGCCCTGCTCGACCAGGCCGGCCGCGACCTGGACCGCCTCGGCGACGCGGAAGAGGACGCGGGTTCCCCGGCGGACTCCGTACAGGACTCCGAAGAAACGGAAGGCTCCCGGTCTCAGTGAAGATCACCCGTGTCGAGACCTTCCTGGTCCCGCCCCGCTGGCTGTTCTGCCGCGTCGAGACCGACGAGGGCGTGGTCGGCTGGGGCGAACCGGTCGTCGAAGGGCGTGCCGAGGTCGTGCGCGCCGCCGTCGACGTCCTGGCCGAACACCTCGTCGGCCAGGACCCGTTGCGCATCCAGGACCACTGGCAGGTCATGTCCAAGGGCGGCTTCTACCGGGGCGGCCCGATCCTCTCCAGCGCCGTCGCCGGCCTCGACCAGGCCCTGTGGGACATCGCCGGTAAGACGTACGGCGCTCCCGTGCACGCGCTGCTCGGCGGTCCCGTGCGCGACCGCGTCCGGGTCTACGCCTGGGTCGGCGGCGACGAACCCGCCCAGCTGAGCGAGCAGATCACCGCCCAGGTCGAGGCCGGTTTCACCGCGGTGAAGATGAACGCCGCCGGAGCCACCTCACCGATCCCCACCCCCGCCGAGACCGCCGCGATCGTCGCCCGCGTGGCCGCCGCCCGCGAGGCACTCGGCCCCGACCGTGATGTCGCCGTCGACTTCCACGGCCGCTTCACCGCCGCCGGCGCCCGTCGCGTCCTCGCCGAACTCGCCCCGCTGCACCCGCTGTTCGTCGAGGAACCCGTCCTGCCCGAGCACGGCCGTCAACTGGCCGGCCTGGTCGCGTCGAGCCCGGTACCGCTCGCCACCGGTGAACGCCTCTACGGCCGCGCCGAGTTCCTGCCCGTGCTGGCCGCGGGCATCGCCGTCGCCCAGCCCGACCTCTCCCACGCCGGCGGCATCTCGGAGGTCCACCGCATCGCCTCCCTCGCGGAGGCCTACGGCGCCCAACTCGCCCCGCACTGTCCGCTCGGCCCGATCGCGCTGGCGGCCAGTCTCCAGGTCGCCTTCGCCACGCCCAACTTCCTCATCCAGGAGCAGAGCCGGGGCATCCACTACAACAAGGACGCCGACCTGCTCTCCTACCTCATCGACCCGGCGCCGTTCCGGTTCGTCGACGGCCACGCCCTGCGCGGCGACGCCCCCGGCCTCGGCATCACGATCGACGAGGCCGCCGTACGCGCCGCCGACCGCACCGGTCACGCCTGGCGCAACCCCGTGTGGCGGCACCCCGACGGTTCCTTCGCGGAGTGGTGACCGTGCCGTTGGACATCGTTATCGACCGTACGCACGGCGGGCGTTGGACCTCACTGCGCACAACGGCGGGGCGCGAGTGGTTGTGGCGGCGTGAGGCTCCGGAGCGGGAGAAGGCTGCACCGGGGGACGCCTTCGTGGACGCGGGTGGACTGGAGGAGTGCATACCGACGGTCCGGGGCGCTCCCGACCACGGGGACGCCTGGTCACGGCCCTGGACGCGGGAGGGAGGAGCGGATGTCGTTCGCTGCGAGCGCTTCACCCTGGCGCGCACGGTGCGTGCCACCATCGACGGGGCCGTGGCCGACTACGTCCTGACGGCCGACGCGGGCTTCCGCTTCGTATGGGCCGCCCATGCTCTGCTCGACCTCTCCGACCGTGCGCGTCCGCACATCCGCGAGGGAGCGCGGACCCGGCTCTTTCCCGAGGCCGCGCGGCTGTTGGACCGGGCGTGGCCGGACGGAGCCTCATGGGTGGAGGGTGACTGGCCCGAACCGTGCGGACTGCGCCTGGACCGGTTCGGGCCGGATGACGGCACCGCCGTAGGGGCTGTCGTGGACGCTTCCGACTGCTGCGTCCACGACCGGGCCGACACTCTGTCGCTCGGTCTCGAATCCGACGGACAGCCCGTGTCCATCGCCCTGTGGCGCAACCTGGGCGGCTTTCCCGACCGACACCCCTACCGCAGCACCGGCGTCGAACCGATGCTCGGCCGCGTCTTCGACCTCGCCGAGGCGGGCCCCGGAGACGCCGCCCGGGTACCCGCCTCGGGCGAAGCGCGGTGGCGGCTGACGCTGACCACGAACTGCCGTTGTGCCTGAACCGACCCGCACAGGAAGGGAATTCGTCACATGGATCTCCGAGCGGCCCTGGCCGCACACCGCCTGGTCGCGATCGTCCGCGGCACCGATCCCGAAGCCGCGGTACGCACCGTACTGACCCTCGCCGAGGAGGGCGTCGAACTGATCGAGGTGTCCCTCACCGGCACGGACGCCCTGTCCGTCATCGAGCGAGCACGCAAGGAACTCGGCCCCGACCGCCCCCTCGGTGCCGGTACGGTCCTGACCGCCGACGACGCCCGCGCCGCCCACCGGGCCGGCGCGAACTTCGCCGTCACCCCCGCGCTCGGGGACGGCATCCGCGAGGCCCACCGGCTCGAACTGCCGGTCATAGCAGGGGTGTTGACCCCCACCGAGATCCTCGCCGCCCGTCCCCTCGGTGTCGCCGCGCTGAAGATCTTCCCGGCCGCGGAGGCCGGCGGTCCCGCCTATCTGAGGGCATTGCGGGGCCCGTTCCCGCACGAGGTGTTCGTACCGGTGGGCGGTGTCGACGAGTTGGCCGCCCGGGAGTATCTGAACGCCGGAGCGACCGCCGTCGGCGTCGGCTCACCCCTGGTCGGCGACGCGGCCGACGGCGGCAGCCTGACCGCGCTGCGCGCCCGAACTAGCGCCCTGCTCACCGTCGTTGAGGAAACTACGTTCGCGCGGGAGGCGTCATGAAGAGCGGCTGGCGGTCGACCGAAGGTGCGGTCGTCTGCATCGGGGAGACCATGGCGGCCCTTGCCCCCGCGCCGTCCTCCTCGCTCGAGCGCGCCGACGATCTGCGGGTGTCGGTGGCCGGGGCGGAGTCCAATGTGGCCATGTATCTGGCCGACTTGGGGATTCCCGTCTCCTGGCTCTCGGCGGTGGGGGACGACGCGCTGGGGCGGCGGGTGCGCGCCGAGGTGGGCGCGGCGGGTGTCGATGTGAGTGGTGTGCGCTGCGATCCGGAGCGGCCCACGGGACTGCTCGTGAAGGAGCCGACCGGTTCGCGGACCCGGGTCCACTACTACCGCGGCAACTCGGCGGCCTCGGCGATGGGCCCCGACGTCCTCGACGACGACAGGCTGAGATCGGCCTCGATCGTCCATCTCACCGGCGTGACACCGGCGTTGTCCCCGTCCTGCCGGAGCCTGGTGGCCACCGCGCTCACCGTGCCGGCCGGTGAACGTCCGTACGTCATCAGCTTCGACGTCAACCACCGTCCCGCGCTGTGGCCCCCCGGCACGGCCGCCACCGTGCTGCGCGATCTGGCCGACCGGGCCGACATCACCTTCGTCGGCCTCGACGAGGCGCGGGAATTGTGGGACGCGGACCTCCAACCGGCCGACGTACGGGCGCTGTTGCCGCACCCACGGCTTCTCGTGGTGAAGGACGGCGGCCATTCCGCCATCGCCTTCAGCGACGAAGGCATCCGGACCGTGCCCGCGCTGGACACCGACGTGGTGGAGCCCGTGGGCGCGGGCGACGCGTTCGCCGCCGGAGTCCTGACCGGCCTGCTGCGCGGCGGGGGCATGGAGCGTGCGCTGCGACTGGGACACATCACGGCCGCATCGGCCCTCAAGGTGACGGCCGATCACGGCCCCCTGCCGGACAGCGCCCGGATCGAGCGGCTGCTCGAACTTCCGACGAACGAGTGGGCGGCAGCGGGCGCGAGCAGTTTCTGCGCGTGACCGGGTGCAGCGCGCTCGGTCAGGGAAGTGCGTCAGGGAAGTGGCGACGCGTCGATCCCGCCCGACCCAGGAGGATCGGGTACGGCGTCGGTGGCGTTGGGGGTGGGTGACACCGAGGGGCGGTTCGCGGGCCTGACCGGTGTCTCCCGGACCTCGTGCACCGCCACGAACAGGACGCCGATCACCGCGGCGGCCACGACCAGCAACGCCAGCGCGGTACGGCGGACGGGGTGGAGAGCCGGGAGCCGGAACAGCCGGGGCCGACTGGTCGGTGGAATCGCCGGTCGCAGCGCGTGCAGGTCGACCGAGTCGGCCCGGGACCGCAGGGCGTTGCGCAGCCGCTCTTCGAGGGAATCCGGAGGAAGACCGGAACCGAGGTCCTGCTCGATCATCGGGACGCCTCCGGGATTACGCGTGTCGTCATGAGGACGCCTCCAACTGTCGGCGCAGGGCGGCCAGTGCCCGGCTCGCGGTGGATTTGACCGCGCCGCGGGACAGGTTCAGGGTGTCGGCGATCTGGGCCTCGCTGAGATGGGACCAGTACCGCAGGACCAGCACTTCCCGTTGCCGCCGGGTCAACCGGTGCAGGGCGGCGATCACTTCACCGTGCTCCTCGCGCAACAGCACAGGCTCTTCGGCCGAGGGCGCGTGCCCTTCGCGCTCGGGCACGTGGGCCCGTACCGTACGGCGGCGGCGCAGGACCGAGCGCGAGGTGTTGACCACGCTGGTGCGCAGATAGGCGTCGGGGTTGTCGAGGCCGGTCAGCCGCTCGCCGTGGCGGCGGTAGAGCGCCGCGAAGACGTCCTGCACCACGTCTTCCGCCGTGGGGAGGTCGTCCACCAGCAGCAGGGCCAGGCGGACGAGATCCAGGCGGCGGTGGGCGTACAACTCGTCGATGCCGGGTGCCCCGAGGCCGGTGTGGACGGCCGGCGAATCCGGCGCCGCCGGGATGTCCTCGCGCTGGTGCGACACACCGCGCACCAGGTGCCGTAGCGCCCGTCGCAGCGCGTCCGGCCAGGGGCGAGCCGGGAAACGTAGGGGTGTGTACCGGCCCGTCGGCACACCGTAGGCCGGGGTCGTCGCCGCGTTCATGGATCTCCAGGACAGCAAGGTCTTCGTACGAGCGCCCGGAATCACCGGACGGACGGTGGGGCCGCCGGGCAGGTACCCGGCGGCTCCACCTCGGCGCGGGCCGCCGAACGGCCCGTGGCCGATCAGCGGCGCTCGGCCGCGTGTGCCTGCTCCGTCACCGCTTGGCGACCCGGGCGGAGTGGTCCGGGGCGCTGTCGTTCCCGCCGGGCACGGCGTCAACCGGGGTGCCCTTGCTCGGGTCCGGGTCCGTGCAGTCGCCACCGGGCACCGCGTCGACCGGGTCCCCGTCGCCGAACTCGTAGGAGACCTGGTTCTCCTCGGGGGTGGTGTCGTACCCGCTCGGCACCGCGTCGACCGGCTCCGGCTCCGGGCACTGGTCGACGGGCGTCCCCTGGACGGGCACCGGCTTGGGGTCGGGTGCGGAGTTGTCGGCGTGGGCGGTGAACGAGCCACCGAGGGCGAGCGCGGCGGCGGCGCCGGTGACGCCCAGGGCGATCCGCACCCGGCCCGCGCGGAGGCTGCGGCGGACGGTGTGACCTGCAGACATGTGATTCCTCGAATCGTCGATGCTGACGTGACTGTCGGGCCGCCGGGGCGCCCCACACCGGGAACCACCGGCTCAGATCCTGCTCGATCCGCAGATCGTCGCCGAGCATCGACTTGACCTGGAGTTCCAGCGCGCTGTCGCGCCGCTGACCGTCACCGGCCAGCGGCGCGA
>NZ_JBLTJC010000036.1:0-46582 GCF_048158785.1 Streptomyces colwelliae
ACATGGAGTCTCCTCAGGCCGGCCGGGGCAGGACCGGAATCCTGCCGCTCGTGGCGGAGTCCGGGCCGAGTTCGGTGATTGGCCCGCTTCCGGCGAAGTTCGGCAAAGCCGATCGGTTGCGCCAAGACCACCGTCGCCCTGCCGGGGCCGGTTCCTCCACCGAGACGCCGAAGTCCGTCGCGATGCCCGCCAGGCCGTTCGCATAGCCCTGGCCGACCGCGCGGGCCTTCCAGACGCCGTTGCGCAGATAGATCTCCACGACCACGAGAGCCGTCTCCGCGCCGAGCTGCGGGGGCGTGAAGGTGCCCAGGACGCTGTTGTCGTCCGCGTTGCGGATCGTGGCCGTGGGTTCGATGCCCTGGAAGCTCTGGCCGGCCGCGTCCGGGCTGGCGGTGACGACGATCTTCTCGATGCCCGGCGGGACGGCGCCGGTGTCGACGGTGATCGCGTCGGGTGCCGTACCGCCGCCTGAGCGGTAGGTCACGCCGGGGCCCGTCGGCTGGTTGTAGAAGATGAAGTCGTCGTCGGAGCGCACCTTGCCGTCGCCCGTGAGCAGCAGGCCCGATACGTCGAGCCGCACCGGGGCGGCGACGTCCACCGTCACGCGCGCGGCGGAGAGAGGGATGTTCGAGCCGGGGGTCATAGCTGTCATGACTCGTGAACGACCGAGACCATTTTGCCGTTCCCTTACCAAGCGACCAATTGGCCAAGCCTTGGAAGTACCGGCCCGAACCCCTTCGATTCCCTAGGGAATCACCACGATCTTCCGGCCCACACCCGCCGCGAACTGCTCCAGCGCCTGCGGATACCGCTCCAGCTCGATCCGGTCGCTGATGAAGATCTCCGGGTCGAGGACCCCGTTCGCGAACAGCTCCGCCGCCCGCTCGAAGCTGTGCAGCACGGCCATGGAGCCGGTGATGGTGATCTCCTGGTTGTAGATGCGGTACGGGTCGATCGACACCCGGGTCGCGTAGTCGGCCACCCCGAACTGGAGGAACGTGCCCGCCTTCGCCACCCGGTCCAGGCCGTCCTGGATCGCCGCCGCGTTGCCGGTCGCGTCGACGACGAGGTCCCAGCCCTGCGGCCGGTCCAGCTCGTCCGCGTTCGCCGCGGAACCGGAGACACCGAGCGTGCGGGCGGTCTCCAGGCGGGCCGGGTTCAGGTCCACGATGTCGACGCTCGCCGCGCCGGTGCGCTTGGCCAGCTCCAGCATCATCAGGCCCATGGTCCCGGAGCCGTAGATCAGGACGTGCGCGCCGAGGCGGGACTTGAGGACGTCGTAGCCGCGCACCGCGCAGGAGAGCGGTTCGACGAGGGCCGCGTCCTCGGTGCGCACGTGCTCGGGCAGCTTCACGCAGTTCGCCACCGGGGCCACCGCGAACTGGGCCGCGCCGCCCGCCGTGGTGACGCCGATCGCGGCCCAGCGTTCGCAGAGGTTGTTGTGGCCGTTGCGGCACTGCCGGCACTCGTAGCAGTAGAGAGACGGGTCCACGGCCACCTGGTCGCCGACCGAGACCTCGGTGACCTGGGTGCCGACCGCGACGATCTCGCCGGCGAACTCGTGGCCCGGCACGATCGGCAGCTTGGGCGCGAACTCGCCCTGGAGGATGTGCAGATCGGTGCCGCAGAGGCCGCACGCGGCGACCTCGACGACGACCTCGCGCGGGCCCGGCGTCGGGTCCGGGACCTCGGTGACGACGGCGCGGCCCACGGACTCGATGACGGCGGCCTTCATTTCACGGCTCCCAAGGAGAGGCCCTGGACCAGTTTGTCCTGGGCGGCGAACCCCGCGGCGAGCACCGGCAGGGAGATGACGAGCGACGCGGCGCACACCTTCGCCAGGAACAGGCCCTGGCTGGTGATGAAGCCGGTCAGGAACACGGGCGCGGTCTCCGCCACCACTCCGGTGAGCACGCGGGCGAACAGCAGCTCGTTCCAGCTGAAGATGAAGCAGATGAGAGCTGTCGCGGCGATACCCGGGAGGGAGATCGGCGCCACCACGCGCGCGAGGATGGTCGGCAGCCGGGCGCCGTCGATCTGCGCCGCCTCGATGACGGCGACCGGGACCTCGGCGAGGAAGGACTGCATCATCCACACCGCGATCGGCAGGTTCATGGAGGTGTAGAGGATGACCAGGAGCCAGATGTTGTCGAGCATCCCGGCGTTCTTGGCGAACAGGTAGATCGGCAGCAGGCCGGCCACCACGGGGAGCATCTTCGTGGACAGGAAGAAGAACAGGACGTTGGTCCACTTCTTCACCGGGCGGATCGACAGCGCGTAGGCCGCCGGGAACGCCAGCAGCAGCACGAAGACCGTCGAGGCCACCGATGCGACCAGCGAGTTGACCAGCGCGGGCCAGGGGCTCGCGCCGCCGCCCGTGCCGAAGAACTCCCGGTAGCCGCTCAGGGTGAGGGCGGCCCCGAAGGACGGCGGGTTGGTCGCCGCGTCCGTCTCCGAGTGGAAGGACGTCAGCGCCATCCAGGCGATGGGCAGGAAGAACACGATGCCGAGCAGCCAGGCCACCAGGCCGAGGCCCGCTCCCTTGCGGCGGGCACGCACGCGTACGGCGACACTGCTCATGCGTGGGACGCCTCCTCACGGAACAGGGACGACACGACGCGCAGGGCGAAGGTCGCGATGATGATCGAGCCGATGACGACCAGGACGCCGGCCGCCGAGGCGAGGCCGTTCTCGTGGGCCTGGTAGAAGCTCTGGTAGACGGTGTACGGAAGGTTGGCGGTGCCCAGGCCGCCCGACGTGATCGTGAAGACCGCGTCGAAGTTCTGGACGATGTAGATCGAGCCCAGCAGACCGCCGAGTTCGAGATAGCGGCGCAGGTGCGGGAGGGTCAGATAGCGGAAGACCTGCCAGTCGTTCGCGCCGTCCACCTTCGCGGCCTCGATCTGCTGCTGGTCGCGGCTCTGCAGCCCGGCCAGCAGGATCAGCATCATGAACGGCGTCCACTGCCACACGAGCGATGCCTCTACGGCGAGCAGCGGGGTGTTGGAGATCCAGTCCGGCTGCGGCCCGCCCACATAGTGCAACAGCCCATTGAACAGGCCGTATTCAGGGTTGTAGAGCACATGCTTCCAGAGCAGGGCCGCGGCCACCGGCACCACCAGGAACGGGGCGATCAGCAGCGTGCGGACGAAGCCCCGGCCCTTGAACTTCCGGTCCAGGAGCAGCGCGAGCAGCAGGCCCAGGACCAGGCTGGCCAGCACCACCGCCACGGTGAGCAGGATGGTCGTCCACACCGAGTGGCGCAGGTCGGCGTCGGTCAGGACCTGCTGGTAGTTGTCGACGCCGGTGAAGTGCCGGGCCTTCGGGTAGAGCGCGTTCCAGTCGAAGAAGGAGATCACCAGCGTGGCCACGAACGGGAGTTGGGTCACGACGATCATGAAGATCAGGGCGGGGAGCAGGGGGGCGCGGGTGGCCCAGGCGCGCAGCTTGTCCGAGGGCTGTCGCGCGGTGCGGGTCGGAGTGGCGGCCAGAGGGGCCGTTGTCGTGGCGGTCATCGTCCCTCGTACTCCTTGGAGATCTTCTCGGCGAGTTTCTGGGACTTCTTCAGGGCCGAGTCGACGGACTGCCGTCCGGCGATGGCCGAACTGATCTCCTGGGAGACCTTCGTGCCGAGGTCGGTGAACTCGGGGATGTCGACGAACTGGATGCCGGGCGCGGGCCGCGGCTGCACGCCGGGGTCGTTGGGCTTGGCGCCCTCGATGGCCGCCTTCGTCATCTCCTGGAAGGCGGCGGCCTCCTTGACGTAGTCCGGGTTCGTGTACGTCGAGGCGCGCTTCCCGGCCGGCACGTTGGCCCAGCCGTCCTTCTCGCCGACCAGCTGCTCGTACTGCTTGCTGGACGCCCAGGACACGAACTTCCAGGCCTTGTCGGAGTTGTGGGACGCCTTCTGGATGCCCCACGCCCAGGTGTAGAGCCAGCCGGAGGAATCGGTCTTCTCGACGGGGGCCGGGACGTAGCCGATCTTGCCCTTCACCGGGGAGCCCTTGGCCTCCAGCGAGCCCGCCGCCGAGGTGGCGTCGTACCACATGGCGACCTTGCTCTGGGTGATGTTGTTCAGGCACTCGGCGAAGCCGGACTGGGCCGCGCCGGACTCGCCGTGCTTGCGGACGAGGTCGACATAGAACTTCGTCGCCTGCTCGAACGCGGGGGAGTCGAGCTGCGCCTTCCAGTTCTTGTCGAACCAGGTGCCGCCGAAGGTGTTCACGACGGTGGTCAGCGGCGCCATCAGCTCGCCCCAGCCGGGCAGCCCGCGCAGACAGATGCCCTTCATGCCCGGCTTCGCGCCGTCGACCGCGGCTGCTATGTCGGCCACCTGGGTCCAGGTCGGGTGCGCGGGCATGGTGAGGCCCTTCTCGGCGAGCACGTCCTTGCGGTACATCAGGAAGGACGACTCGCCGTAGAACGGCTGCCCGTAGAGCTTGCCGTCGTCGGCGGTCAGGGACTCGCGCATCGGCTTGAGGATGTCCTGCTCGTCGTAGGCCGGGTCCTTCGCCACGTACGAGTCCATCTCGTGCAGCCAGCCGTTGCGGGCGTAGATCGGGATCTCGTAGTTGGAGAGGGTCGCGACGTCGTACTGGCCGGCCTGGTTGGCGAAGTCCTGGCTGATCTTGTCGCGGACGTCGTTCTCGGGCAGCACCGTGAAGTTGACCTTGATGCCGGTCTCCTTCGTGAAGTTCGGTGCCAGCTTCTGGAGTTCGGTCATCTGGGGGTTGTTGACCATCAGGACGTTGACCGAGTTGCCGCCTGATCCGGCGCCGCCCGCTCCGACCCAGCAGCCGGAGAGCAGCGGGGCGAGCAGCGTCCCTACGGCGGCCAGGGCGAGCGTGGCTCGCGGCGGCCGTCGTCGGCTCTGGGTTCGCATGGATCGCTCCTGCACGTATGGGGAGAAAAGGGGTGCGCTCGGGAACGGCACACCCCTGGTGGGTGAGTTGGGATTTCAAACGGCGTGCCGCGCACTCGGGGTGCGCTAGACGCGGATGACCTGTGGCCCCAGCAACGAGTAGCGGTGGGCTTCGGCCGACGGGAGCAGCGTGCTCGTGACGATCGTCTCCAGGGCGCCGATCTCGGCGAACCGGCAGAAGCTGACCGCCCCGAACTTGGTGTGCACACCCGCGAACACGGTGCGCCGGGAGGCGCGGATGGCCTGTGCCTTGACCTCGCTGACGGCGGGGTCGGGCGTGGTCAGGCCGTGTTCACGGGAGATGCCGTTGGCGCCGATGTAGGCGAGGTCGAGGACGAAACCGGCGAGCATCTTCGTCGTCCAGTGGTCCACGGTGGCGAGGGTGCCGTGCCGGACCCGGCCGCCGAGCAGCAGTACCGAGGTGTTCTCCGACTCGGCGAGCACGCCCGCCACGGGCAGGGACGCGGTGACCACGGTCAGCGGCCGGTCCCTGGGCAGCGCCTCGGCGATGAGCTGTGGGGTGAAGCCCTCGTCGACGAAGACGGTCTCGGCGTCCCCGACCAGCTCGGCCGCGGCGGCCGCGATCCGGCGCTTCTCGGGGACATGGCTGGTGGCGCGGAAGGCGAGCGTCGTCTCGAAACCGGCGCTCTCCACGGGGTAGGCACCGCCATGGGTCCTGCGGACCAGCCCGTGGTCCTCCAGGGCGCGCAGATCGCGTCGTACGGTCTCCTTGGCCACGCCCAGCTCGGCGGCGAGCGCGGTGACGTCGACCGCGCCGGTGCGGCGCGCGGTCCGCACGATCTCCCGCTGACGTTCCTCCGCCGAACTCGTGCTCATGGCCGACACCGCCTTCCCGCTCACCTGGAGAACTGCCCGTTCGGGCCCGGTGCGACCCTTGGGGGAAGTTCTACAGCGGGTGCGCGGCACTGACCAGGCCTGTTGCACGCCCGATGCTGCCCGTGTGTGACCGTTTACCGCGCGGTGTGCCCGTCGCGGACCTGCACGGCTGTCCGCCGGGGCGTGGGATCGGGCAGCGTCCGTGCCCGAACACGGCTGCGGGCGGGCCCGTTCGGTGCCCGCCCGCAGCCCTGGACTTCCATTTCCGGTCAGTGCGACCGATGCCGATACGTCTCTGCCGTCTGTACGGCTCCGCTGTCAGTACGGCCAGATCGGCGGGTCGTTCACGAAGTGGCCGCCCAGGTAGGCGTGGGCCTTGACGTCCGGCTGGAGCTCGCCCTGTTCCGCGACGATCTTCTCGGCGTACGGCTCGGAGTCGTCCCGCGGCTCGTAACCGAGCGCCCGCGCGGTCGACAGGTCCCACCACAGGCGGGTGTTGGCGGAGGAGCCGTAGACGACGGTGTGCTGGACGTCCTCGGCGGTCAGGGCCGCGTGGAAGAGGCGGGCGCCGTCGGCGGGGCTCATCCAGACCGACAGCATGCGCACGCTGCTGGGCTCGGGGAAGCAGGAGCCGATGCGGACGGAGACGGTCTCCAGGCCGTGCTTGTCCCAGTAGAGCTGCGCCAGGTCCTCGCCGAAGGACTTCGACAGGCCGTAGAAGGTGTCGGGGCGGTGCGGGGTGTCGATCGGGATGAGCGCGCTCGGATCGAGGGGTGTGTCGCCCTGGGGCCTCGGCGTGTAACCCACCGCGTGGTTGGAGGAGGCGAAGACGACGCGGGGGACGCCCTCCTCGCGGGCGGCCTCGTAGAGGTTGTACGTGCCCTCGATGTTCGACTTCAGGATCTTGTCGAAGGAGGCTTCCAGGGAGATGCCCGCGAGATGGATGATCGCGTCGACGCCCCGCACGGCCTCGCGGAGCGCCGCCCGGTCGGAGAGGTCGGCGGTGATCGCGTCCGGCTCGCCCTCGATGGGGCGCAGATCCAGCAGCCGCAGCTCGTAGCCGTAGGCGGGGAGCAGGTCCCGCATCAGGGTGCCGAGTCCGCCTGCGGCGCCGGTGAGCAGAACGGTGCGGGGAGCGGGCATCCTCGGTCTCCTTGGGTGGGCGGTCTCATCCATGGACTGCATTCACATGCATGGACAAGCTAGGTATCCGTCACCATGCTCGTCAAGTGTGGCGCGGACCTGCGAAATCCGCTTCCTTCTTGCTCATTTGCTGGCTTGACCCATCCTGAGGCAGCTCCTTAGGGTGGCATCGTTCAGAAATGTAGACGTGGATCAGAAGAACGCACGCGCCTGTTCAAGGGAGAGCCCGTGACGCCTGCCCCTCTCGCCGCCCGGCTCAGTATCCCCAGCGGGCCGCTCTTCTTCCCCGTCACCGCCTACGGCCCCGACGGCTCCGTCGATCTCGACGTCTACCGCGCGCATGTCCGCCGGGGCGTCGAGGCCGGGGCCGCCGCCGTGTTCGCGTGCTGCGGCACCGGGGAGTTCCACGCGCTGCTGCCCGAGGAGTTCGAGGCGTGCGTACGGGCCGCCGTGGAGGCGACCGGGGGCCGGGTGCCGGTTATCGCGGGCGCGGGCTACGGCACCGCGCTCGCCGTACGGTACGCACGGCTCGCGGAGGCCGCCGGGGCGGACGGGCTGCTCGCCATGCCGCCGTACCTCGTGGTCGCCGGGCAGGAGGGACTGCTCCGCCACTACCGGGAGGTGGCCGCGGCGACCGCGCTGCCCGTCATCGTCTACCAGCGCGACAACGCCGTGTTCACCCCCGCCACGGTGGTCGAACTCGCCCGCACCGAGGGCATCATCGGCTTCAAGGACGGCCTCGGCGACCTCGACCTGATGCAGCGGATCGTGAGCACCGTACGGGCCGAAGTCCCGGGCGACTTCCTGTACTTCAACGGACTGCCGACCGCCGAACAGACCCAGCTCGCCTACCGGGGCATCGGCATCACCCTCTACTCCTCCGCCGTGTTCTGCTTCGTCCCCGAGATCGCGCTCGCCTTCCACCAAGCGCTCGCGACCGGCGACGACACCACGGCGAACCGTCTCCTGGACGGCTTCTACCTGCCGTTCGTCGAACTGCGCGCCCAGGGACGCGGTTACGCCGTCTCGCTCGTCAAGGCGGGTGTGCGCATGCGGGGGCTGGACGTCGGCGAGGTCCGCCCGCCGCTGACCGAACCGACCGAGGACCATGTCAAACAGCTGGCCCAACTCATCGAGCGCGGCTACACGTTGATCGAGTCACAGATCGAGTCGGCGATGGAGCCGGCGATGGAGGAGGGCGCGTGAAGGCATCGGCTTTCGTCTACCCCTGGGACGTCAACGGCGACCCGGAGGCGGGCGGCAGGATCGCCGGACTCGGCGTCCAGCAGGCGACCCTCGCCTCCGCGTATCACTCCACGCGCGCGCTGACCCCCCGCCACCCGCGTCACCGCATCGTCACCGCCGAGCACGCGGCCGTCCTGTATCCGCCGGACGACCGTTGGCAGGGGCGGGAGTTGAGGCCGTACCCGGCGGGCGACTGGGCGCCGGGCGACGCCTTCGGTGAGGCCGCCGCCGCCCTCGCGGACGCGGGCCTGGAGGTGCACACCTGGGTCGTGCTCGCCCACAACTCCCGCCTGGGCGCCGACCATCCGGACACCTCGGTGGTCAACGCCTACGGCGACCGCTACCCCTGGGCACCCTGTATCGCGCAGCCCGCCACGCGCGCGTACCTCGTCGACCTCGCCGCCGAGGCAGCCGTACGCCCCGGCGCGCGCGGCACCGAACTGGAGTCCCTCGGCTGGTACGGCCTCACCCATCTGCACGCCCACGACAAGACCGCCGGCATCGGCCTCGGGGACGCCGGCCAGTATTTGATGGCCCTGTGCTTCTGCCCGACCTGTCGGGAGGGTTACGGCGAACAGGGCCTCGACGCCGAGGAGTTGGCGGCGACGGTACGCACCGCGCTGGAACCGGTGTGGCAGGGCGCGCCCTCCGACGGCGGCTGGGCGGGGGTCGAGAAACTCCTCGGCGACGCGAACGCGACGGCCACACGCGCGTGGCGCGACGACCGGGCCCGCACCCTCCAGGAGACGGCGGTCGCGGCGGTCCGGGCGGCCGCACCCGCCGGCTTCCAGGTCCTGCTCCACGCGGACCCGGTGTCGTACCACTGCGGCGCCAACGCGGGCGTGGACCCCGGGCACATCCTGTCCGTGGCCGACGGCGTGGTCGTCCCCTGCGCGGGCGGCACGGGCCTGCTGACGCCGTTCGCCGAACAGGGCGTGAGCGGGGTCGTGTTGGCCGCCAACTTCACGGTGGTCTCCGGGATGGGCGGACGGCCGGGGGCGCTGGCGGCGGACGCGGCGCGGGCTCGGGACCTCGGGGCCACGGAACTGCGGCTGTATCACGCGGGGTTGGCGTCGGAGGGGGACCTGGTGGAGGTGCGGGAGGCGTTGGGCGGGCTCTGAGGCGGGGACGTGTCCAGCAGCGCCAAGGCCGCGCCCGTCGCGAGCAACGCCACTCCGATCAGCACCAACAGCACCCGGTAGTCGGCCAGTTCGACCAGCGCCGCCCCCGCCCCCAGCCCGATCACGTTCGGCGTGAAGATCAGGGTGTTGGCGGTGGCGGTCGCGCGGCCGAGCAGCGGGCCCGGCAACTCGGCCTGCACAGCGGTGAACGCGGCGATCAGTACGCACGGCAGCCCCAGTCCGATCGCCGCGCTGCACGCCAGGACCACCGGGTCGGACGGCACCGCCCGCGCGGCCACCGCGACCGCCATGAGGGCGATCCCGGCCGCCCCGAACCGACGCGCGCCGAGCCGTCGTAGAGCAGGTCCGGAGACGAGGCCGACCGCCACCGAGCCGGCGCCCTGGGCCACGTACAGCACGCCGGTGTACGCCGGGGTGTGCCCCAGGGCGTCGACGATCGCGTAGATCGTGCTGCTGCTCAAGGACGCGAGGAACATCGTGGCCCCGCCCGCCAGGACCAGCGGGCGCAGCAGGGGGTGCCGCCACAACTCGCGTACGCCTTCGGCGGTTTGGGTCCGCCAGGTACCGGCGGGGCGTTCGGGCCGCTCCTCGTGGGCACGGATGAGCAGCCACAGGCCGGCCGCCAGCACGAACGTGACCGCGTCCAGAGCGGCCACCGCGGACCCGCCGAACGCGGCGTACAGGCCGGCGCCCGTCAGCGGCGCCACGAGCTTCATGCCCTCGACGGCGGTCATCCGCAGCCCGTTGAAGTCGCCGAGGAGGTCCCGGTCGACGACGGTGGCGAGGAGGGCCGACTCGGCGGGGTCCTGGACGACGATGGTGGTGCCGTAGACGAACAAGACCGTGAAGAGGAGCCACAGGCCGGCGCGGGAGTGGACGGCGAAGAGGGTGAGGAGGAGGGCGGCGAGGCCGAGGTTCGTCCTGATCAGCAGGGGTTTGCGGCGAACGCGGTCGGCGATCGTGCCGAGGGCCGGGCCGAACAGGGTCGGGGCCCAGATCGCGAACACGCAGAGCGCGGCCAGGCCGTTCGAGCCGGTGAGGTCCTTCACCCACACGCCGGCTGCCAGGTTCATCGCGGACGAGCCGAAGGCGGACACCACCAGGCCCGTGAAATACAGCCCCGCATTGCGGTCCCGCAGGATGCGCGTCACCGTCCAGTTTGTCGTCATGCCTGGTCATCGTGGGTCTAAGGCGGGGGAGACGGCATCGGGCAGGTGCCGTAGAAAGGTGAGGCGGCGGGGGAGCGGCGGGGGCCCGCGATGAGTTTCGGGGCCGCCGTCGGTCTACCTCAAGAGCGGAGTCCAATCCCCTTTCGGCCCCCTCTCGACGCCCTTTCGATCACTGAGGAGATTCGCATGACCGACGACACGATCCTCGACCTCGGCCCGCAGACCCGGGTCATCGCGCGGCTCGCCGAGGGGGTGACCGACGAGCAGCTGGCGGCCGGGACGCCGTGTCCCGAACTCGCCGTACGCAATCTGATGGGGCACGTGCTCGGGCTGTCCGTCGCCTTCCGCGACGCGGCGCGCAAGGACCTGGGCGTCACGACCGACTCCAACCCGGGCGGCGCCGCCGCCCCGAACCTCGGCCCCGCCTGGCGCGAGGAACTCCCCAAGGTTCTCGACGAGTTGGCGGAGGCCTGGCGCGATCCGGCCGCCTGGACCGGCATGACCCGCGCGGGTGGCGTCGACCTCCCCGGCGCGGTCGCCGCAGCCGTCGCCGCCGACGAACTGGTCATCCACGGCTGGGACTTGGCGGTGGCCACCGGCCGGCCCTACGAGCCCGACCCAGCCGCGCTCCAGGCGTCGTACGGCTTCCTGCTCGCGGCCACGGAGGACCCGACCCGCGGGGGTGGCATCTTCGGGCCGGTGGTGCCGGTGGCGGAGCAAGCGCCGTTGCTGGAAAGGGCGTTGGGGCTCAGTGGACGGGACCCGGGCTGGAAGCCGTAGCAGCGTCCGGCGAGCGCTCAGACGTGAATCGGGAAGGACGCCTGGAACGCCAGGCGTTCGTCGGCCCCGTCACCGATGCGGGCGAGAACCTCGTCGAGCGCGAGGAACTCCTCCCACACCGCCCTGCCCGTCGCTTCGGTCAGCCGGGCCACGACGAGATCCTCCAGTTCGGGAACGCGCTTGTTCTTCCAGATCTTGTCGGCGAGGCTCACCAGGAGGTCCTCCGGACCGACAGGTGACCGCGCCCACGATGCGTGCGTCGCGGCGAAGCGGGCCAACTCCGGGCTGACGCCGTGCCCGAGCAGGAGGGTCTGCCCCGCCTTCTCGTGCGCGGCCCCTGGCCCGGAGAGCTCGGAGACGTGCACCGTCTTGCCCACGTCGTGCGTCGCCGCCCCGAAGAGCACCGCATCGCGGTCGAAGACCACGTCCGGGTAGCGCTGTTCCACCCAGACGACCAGCTGATGCGCGACGTCATGGACGGCTCGCAGGTGAGCCGCCAGCCGCGGCGGGCTGCCCAGCTCCGACAGAAGCTCGACGACCCGATCCGGCAGGGGGAGCAGAGGGGGGTCGACGGTGCCGCTCATCGCCTTCGACAGGAGAGCGTCGGTCATCACCGCGTCAGGGTACTGACCGCGCTTCGTCCTGTGGATCCCCGTAGACCACCCGGAGGCCGGGCGCCACGGAACGCCCTGAACTGTGAGTGCCCCGGGTCCCGGAACCGTACTCTTCCCCACCATGCCTCTCAGTCTGACCGTCCTCGGCACCGCCTCCCCGCATCCGCGCCCCGGCCGCCCCTGCTCCGGGTACCTGCTGCGCGGCGGCGGCGCCGAGGTGTGGCTGGACGCGGGGACCGGGACGTTCGCGGAATTGCAGCGGCACACGGATCCGGCGCGGCTCACCGCGATCTGGATCTCGCATCTGCACGCCGACCACAGCGCCGATCTCCTCGCGGCGGCCTACGCGTTCGCGTTCGGCGGGATGACCCCGGCCGCGCCGATCCCGGTCTACGCCCCGCAGGCCTGCGCCAGCCGGCTCGCCGGCTTCTTCGGGCAGCCCGACGTACGGTTCCTGAGCGGCGTCTTCGACTTCCGCCCGCTCTACGACGGCCACGCCGTCCGGCACTGGAACCTCCGGCTCACCGCGCGCGCCGTCGTCCACGACATCGAGGCGTACGGGCTGCGCGCCGAGTGCCAGGGGAGCGTGCTCGGGTACTCCGGGGACAGCGGACCCTGCGAGGCACTCTCCGAACTCGCGGGCGGCGCCGACGTGTTCCTCTGCGAGGCCGACATCGACCGGCATCGCGAAGGCGAACGCCAGGTCCACCTCACGCCCGAGGACGCCGGCGCCTGCGCGAAGGGCGCGCGCGAACTCCTCATCACCCACGTGGGACCCACCCTCACCAGGGAAGCGGCCCTGGAGCGTGCCGCCGCGATCTTTCCCGGCCGCACTTCCGCCGCACTGGAAGGCGTCACCAAGACCATGTGAAGCGCTTTCTGCTTCCTTTGTCAGAAGCATTGACGAAACACAGGGCCGCTCCTACCTTCAACGCGTCGTACTTCGTACGTCATATATGAGACGCCATATGTGAGATCCGAGAGGCGCGCATGACCTCTGTGCCCACGCCGATCCCCTCCCGCACGCAGTACGTGCAGGAGGAGATCAAACGCCGCATCCTCACCGGGCAGTTGACGCCGGGTCAGCCACTGGTCGAGACCGACCTCGCCGCACAGTTCGGGGTGTCCAAGACCCCGGTGCGCGAGGCGCTCAAGACCCTGGCCGGCACCGGGCTCGTCGTGATGAACCAGTACAAGGGCGTCACGGTGCGCATGGTGGACGCGGACATGGCGCGCGAGGTGTACGACGTACGGCTGCTCCTGGAGCCGGAAGCGCTACGGCGTGCCGTACGACGCCACGCCTCCCTCGACGACGCCCGCGAGGCGCTGACCCGCGCCGACGAGGCCACCGACACCGCCGAACGCTCCCTCGCCAACCGGGAGTTCCACCGCGCCCTGTACCTGCCGTGCGGCAACCCGCTGCTCGGCCGGATGCTCGACGAGGTCCGCGACCAGGCCGCCCTCGTCTCCGCCGTCGCCTGGGCCGCCTCGCCCTCCTGGGAGCGGGAGGCCGGCGAACACCGGGAGATCCTGCGGCTCGCCCTCGACGGCGACGCGGACGGCGCGGCCACCGCGCTGCACGCCCACATCGCGTCGTTCGTCCAACGGGCCTTCCCCGGCACCGAGTTGGAGACCCATGGACGGGACACCCGCGGACGGGACACCCACGGACCGGACACCCACGGAGAGGACGGTCGGGCATGACGGCGAGGTTCGAGGCCCAACGCACCGCCCTGGCCGACGTGGTGGCGATCCCGGTGACCCCGTTCGCCGAGGACGGCGGCGTCGACCAGGACACCCACCGGGCCCTGCTGCGCCGACTGCTCGACGGCGGGGTCAGGATCCTGACGCCCAACGGGAACACCGGCGAGTTCTACGCCCTGACTCCCCAAGAGCGGCGACTCGTCACGGAGTTGACCATCGACGAGGCGGGCGAACGCGCCGCGATCCTCGTCGGCGTCGGCCACGACGTGCCCACCGCCGTCCAATCCGCCCTGCACGCCCGCGAGTCGGGCGCCCAGATGGTGATGGTCCATCAGCCCGTGCATCCGTACGTCTCGCAGGACGGCTGGGTCGACTACCACCGCGCCATCGCCGAGGCCGTGCCCGACCTGGGCGTCGTCCCGTACATCCGCAACGCCCAGCTCCTCGGCGCACGCCTCGCCGAACTCGCCGACGACTGCCCGAACGTCATCGGCGTCAAGTACGCAGTCCCGGACGCGGCCCGCTTCGCCGCCTTCGCCCGGGACGCGGGCCTCGAACGCTTCGTGTGGGTGGCCGGTCTGGCCGAACCGTACGCGCCCTCCTACTTCTCGGCGGGCGCCACCGGCTTCACCTCAGGACTCGTGAACGTCGCCCCGTCCGTTTCGCTGAACATGATCGAAGCGCTTCGATCAGGGGACTATCCGGGGGCGATGAAGGTATGGGAACAGATCCGCCGATTTGAGGAACTAAGGGCTTCGAACGGCTCGGCGAACAACGTCACGATCGTCAAGGAAGCGCTTGCGTCCCTCGGCCTGTGCCGCCGCGAGGTCCGACCGCCGAGCAGGCCCCTGCCCGAGAGCGAGCGCGCCGAGGTCGCCGCGATAGCCACCGGATGGTCCGTATGAAGGCACCGGAAGAGCTCAGAAGCCACCAGTGGTACGGCACCGACGGGCTGCGCTCCTTCAGCCACCGGGCCCGCACCCGCCAACTCGGCTACCTCCCCGAGGAACACCTCGGCAAGCCCGTCATCGCGATCCTCAACACCTGGTCCGACATCAACCCGTGTCATGTGCACCTCCGCGAGCGCGCCCAGGCGGTCAAGCGGGGCGTGTGGCAGGCCGGCGGCTTCCCGCTCGAATTCCCGGTCTCCACGCTCAGCGAGACCTTCCAGAAGCCGACCCCGATGCTCTACCGCAACCTCCTCGCGATGGAGACCGAGGAGCTGCTGCGGTCGTACCCCGTGGACGGTGCCGTGCTGATGGGCGGCTGCGACAAATCGACCCCCGCGCTCCTCATGGGCGCCGCGAGCGTCGACCTGCCGACCGTCTTCGTCCCCGCCGGGCCGATGCTGCCGGGCCACTGGCGCAACGAGATCCTCGGCTCCGGCACCGACATGTGGAAGTACTGGGACGACAAGCGCGCCGGGCTGATCGGCGAGTGCGAGATGACGGAGCTGGAGAGCGGCCTCGCGCGGTCGCCCGGGCACTGCATGACCATGGGGACGGCGTCCACGCTGACGGCCGCCGCCGAGGCGCTCGGGGTGACCGTACCGGGCGCGTCGAGCATCCCCGCCGTGGACTCGGGGCACGATCGGATGGCCGCGCAATCCGGCATGAGGATCGTTGAACAAGTCCACCAGGGGCGTGTTCTCTCGTCGATCCTCACCCAGGACGCCTTCGAGGACGCCGTCACCACCGTCCTCGGCCTCGGCGGCTCCACCAACGCCGTGATCCACCTGATCGCCATGGCCGGCCGCGCGGGCGTCCACCTCACACTCGACGACTTCGACCGCATCGCCCGCACGGTCCCGGTCCTGGCGAACGTACGGCCCGGCGGACGGACGTACCTCATGGAGGACTTCCACTTCGCCGGCGGCCTCCCCGGCTTCCTCTCCCGGATCACGGACCTGCTCCACCTGGACCGGCCGACGGTCTCGTACGACACCCTGCGCGAGCAGTTGGCCGGCGCGCGGGTGCACAACGACGACGTCATACGACCCCGCGACAACCCGGTCGCGCACGAGGGCGGGGTCGCCGTCCTGCGCGGCAACCTCTGCCCGGACGGTGCCGTCATCAAGCACATCGCCGCCGCACCGCACCTGCTCAAGCACACCGGCCCCGCGGTCGTCTTCGACGACTACCGGACCATGCAACGCACCATCAACGACCCGGAGTTGGGCATCACCGCCGACAGCGTGCTGGTGCTGCGCAACGCGGGACCCAAGGGCGGCCCCGGCATGCCCGAGTACGGCATGCTCCCGCTCCCCGACCACCTCCTCAAGCAGGGCGTCCGGGACCTGGTCCGGATCTCCGACGCCCGGATGAGCGGGACGAGTTACGGCACCTGCGTGCTGCACATCGCGCCCGAGTCGTACGTCGGGGGACCGCTGGCGCTCGTCCGGACCGGGGACACCATCACCCTGGACGTCGAGGCGCGCACCCTCCAACTCAACGTGGACGACGAGGAGTTGGAGCGACGCCGGGCGGAGTGGACACCGCCGCCCGCACGGTACGAGCGCGGCTACGGCGCGCTCTACAACGACCAGATCACCCAGGCGGACACCGGCTGCGACTTCGAGTTCCTGGCCCGGCCGGGCAAGGTGCCTGATCCGTATGCCGGTTGAGCACCCTTCGCACGCCCGTTTCCCGTGCCCGTCGAGCAAGCGCTTCCTGTACCGAGCCTCCTGTACCGAGCTTCCGCACTGAGCGTCCTGTACTGAACGGAGAACAGTCATGGCCCAAGCCGCAGCCGTGGCGAAACCGCCCGCGCCACCCCGGCGGCGCCGTGCCTCCGCGACCCCGCGCAGGCTCCCGTACCTGCTGATCGCCCCGGCGGCCCTGCTCATGCTGGGCTTCATCGCTTACCCGGTGATCAGCGTCTTCTACTACAGCCTCCAGAACTACAACCCCACCAAACCATGGCGCAACGGCTTCGCGGGCCTCGACAACTTCACCCACGCCTTCACCAACGACCCGCAGTTCTGGGACACGTTGACGTTCAGCGCCAAGTGGGTCGTCGTGGAGGTGGGCCTCCAACTGCTCTTCGGACTCGCACTCGCCCTCATCGTCAACCAGACCTTCGTGGGCCGGTCCATCGGCCGCGCGCTGGTGTTCTCCCCGTGGGCCGTGTCGGGCGTACTGACCTCCGCGATCTGGGTACTGCTCTACAACTCCCAGACAGGCGTGACCCGTTACCTCGCCGACATGGGCATCGGCCAGTACGGCACGAGTTGGCTGTCCGACCCCTCAACCGTCTTCTCCGCAGCCGTAGTCGCGGACCTCTGGCGAGGCGTCCCGTTCTTCGCGATCCTCATCCTCGCCGACCTCCAGTCCGTGTCGAAGGACCTCTACGAGGCCGCCGAGGTCGACGGTGCCAGCCGCTTCCAGCAGTTCCGGAACATCACCCTGCCGCACCTCAAGGACGCGATCGTGCTGTCCACACTGCTGCGCGCGGTGTGGGAGTTCAACAACGTCGACCTCCTCTACACCCTGACCGGCGGCGGCCCGGCCGGCGAGACGACCACGCTGCCGCTCTACGTCGCCAACACCAGCGTCGAGGGCCACAACTTCGGCTACGCGTCGGCCCTCACCACGGTCGCCTTCGTGATCCTGCTCTTCTTCTCGATCATCTATCTGCGGCTGAGCAAGTTCGGAGGCGGCGACAAGTGATCACCGAGATCGCTCCGGCCCGCGAGCGGGAGTCCGCCGCGCCGCAGCAGCCGCGCAAGGTCCGCCGCGCCTGGGACGAGGTCCCGCGCTGGCAGATCTACCTCCCCCTGGGGATCTACCTCGTCTTCACCCTGATCCCCTTCTACTGGATCCTGCTCTTCGCGTTCCGCCCGGCCGGCTCGACCTCCCTGGTCCCCTGGCCGATGACCCTCGACCACTTCCAGAAGGTGTGGACCGAGCGCAGCTTCGGCGTCTACTTCCAGAACAGCGTCTACGTCGGTGTCGCGACCCTGATCCTCACCACGGTCGTCGCCCTGGCCGGCGGCTACGCGCTCGCCCGCTTCGAGTTCAGGATCAAGCGCGCGTTCATGCTGGCCCTCCTCTGCTCCCAATTCGTGCCGGGCGCCCTCCTGTTGGTCCCGCTGTTCCAGATCTTCGCCAAGCTCCAGATGATCAACTCGCTGGGCAGCGTCATCCTCGCGGAGACCGTCTTCCAGCTGCCGCTGTCGATGATCCTCATCAGCGGCTTCATCCGGAACGTCCCGCAGTCCCTGGAAGAGGCCGCCTGGGTCGACGGCTGCAACCGCTTCGCCGCGTTCCGCATCGTCGTCCTCCCGCTGCTGCGGCCCGGGCTGATCGCCGTCGGCTCCTTCGCCTTCGTGCACGCCTGGAACCACTTCCTGTTCGCCCTGATGTTCCTGTCCGACCAGAGCAAGCAGACGATCCCGGTCGGCCTCAACACCCTGATGAGCGCGGACAGCGTCGACCTCGGCGCACTCGCCGCGGGCGGCATCGTCGCGGCGATACCGGTGGTGATCGTGTTCGCCTTCATCCAGAAGTGGCTGATCACCGGGTTCAGCGCGGGGGCGGTGAAGGGATGAGGCAACCGCTTACCCTGCTGGCGAAGATCGTCGACGCAGGGAGAATCCCATGACATCCAACACCGGTCCTACGACCGCCACCACGCCCGCTGCTACGACCGACACCGCGCCCGTCGCCATGCCCGTCCCGGTCGTCCTCGCGGGCGCCCGCGGTCACGGCCGCTGGCACGTCGAGAACATCCGCCGGCTCCAGGACAAGGGGCTCGTACGCCTCGCCGGAATCTGCGAGCTGACACCGCTGACCGAGGAGGAGTTCGGGGGCGAACTCCCCGCGCAGTCACCGGACTTCGGCGCCCTCCTCGACTCCACCGGTGCCCAGGTCGCGGTGATCTGCACCCCGATCCCGACCCACACGGACCTCGCCCTGGCCGCCGCGCGGCGAGGCGTGCACCTGCTGCTGGAGAAGCCGCCCGCGCCCTCGTACGCCGAGTTCCGCCGGATGGCCGACGGGGTCGCCGCGGCCGGGGTGGTCTGCCAGATCGGGTTCCAGTCGCTGGGCTCGCACGCCGTGCCCGGGATCCGCGGGCTGATCGAGAAGGGCGCGATCGGCACGGTGACCGGGGTCGGCGGGGCCGGTGCCTGGGCCCGCGACGAGGCGTACTACCGGCGCGCCCCCTGGGCGGGCAAGCGGCGCCTGAACGGCGTCGACGTGATCGACGGCGCGCTCACCAACCCCCTCGCGCACGCGGTCGCCACCGCCCTCGCCCTGAACGACACGACCCGCGCCGAGGACGTCGTCCGTATCGAGACCGAACTCCTGCGGGCCAACGACATCGAGTCCGACGACACCTCCTGCGTCCGCGTCACCACCGTCCAGGGCCGCCCGGTCACCGTCGCCGTGACCCTGTGCGCCGAACACCCCGGCGAGCCCTATGTGTTGGTGCACGGCAGCCAGGGCCGGATCACCTACTGGTACAAGCAGGACCGCGTCCTGCTCCAGCGGGCGGGCCACGGCCCGGAGGAGTTCGAGTACGGCAGCACGGACCTGCTGGAGAACCTGGTCGCCCATCTCACCGACGGCGACGCGCTGTTGGCCGAACCGGACGCGACAGGCGCCTTCATGAAGGTCGTCGAAGCGATCCGTCAGGCCCCCGACCCGGCCCAACTCCCCGCCGACGCCTGGCACTTGATCCCCACCGAGAACCGCCGGGTCGTCCCCGGCATCGACGCACTGGTCACGGCGGCGGCCGACACCCTCGCCCTCTACTCCGAGCTGGGCGCCTCCTGGGCCCCACCGAAAGAGGTGAGCACCTGATGATCACCCATGACACGCCGGTGCTGCGCGTCGCGGGCCGCCCGGTCGCCCGGTACGTCACCCGGCCCGAGCTGCCCGACCGGCTCTCCCCGCGCCCGTATCTGCACCCCGTCACCACCCTGGCCGGCACGGCGGTCACCGAACTCAGCCCCGTCGACCACACCCACCACCTCGGCGTCGGTGTCGCCGTTCCCGACGTCGAGGGGCACAACTTCTGGGGCGGCCGCACCTACGTCCGTGACCAGGGCCCCACGGAACTGGACAACCATGGCGCCCAGCGCCACTCCACGTTCCAGCTCCGCGACCCCGACGGCTTCGTGGAGGAACTGCGCTGGGTCGCCTCCGGCGCCGAGCTGCTCCGCGAACGCCGTACGGTCGCCGCCACCGAACTCACCGACACCGCCTGGGCGTTGGACTTCACCTTCTCCCTCACTAATGTGACGCCCGGCCCCCTCTCGATCGGCAGCCCCGCCACCAACGGCCGCCCCGGAGCCGCGTACGGCGGCTTCTTCTGGCGGGCCCGCAAGGAGGCGGAGACCCCGCGTGTCTTCACCGCCGACCACGAGGGCGAACCGGAGGTCCACGGCACCCGCGCCGACTGGCTCGCGCTCGCCGGCACCGGCTGGACGCTCGTCTTCGCCGGCGCCACGGACCGCTCCCGCCGCGATCCGTGGTTCGTCCGCACCGCCGAATACCCGGGCGTGGGCGCGTCGTTGGCCTCGGACGAGCGGCTGCCGATAGCGCCCGGCGACACGGCCGTACGACGGATCGTCACCGTCGTCGCCGACGGCGGCCTGGACCGGGCCGAGGCCGCGGCGCTCGTGCGGAAGGCGGTCAGCCAGTGACGCACGAGACGTACACGAACCCCGTCCTGAACGCCGACTGGTCCGACCCGGACGTCATCCGTGTCGGCGACGACTTCTATCTCACCGCGTCCAGCTTCGGCCGCGTACCTGGCCTCCCGCTGCTGCACTCCCGCGACCTGGTCAACTGGACCCTGGTCGGCCACGCTCTCCAACGCCTCGAACCGGCAAGGGAGTTCAGGACCCCACGCCACGACGGCGGCGTGTGGGCACCGGCGTTGAGGTACCACGACGAACGCTTCTGGATCTTCTGGGGCGACCCCGACCAGGGCATCTTCCAGGTCAACGCCCCCGAGATACGCGGCCCTTGGACCCGCCCGCACCTCCTCAAGGAGGGCAAGGGCCTGATCGACCCGTGCCCCTTGTGGGACGACGAAAATGACGACGAGGCCTACCTCGTCCACGCCTGGGCCAAGTCCCGCGCGGGCATCAAGAACCGCCTCACCGGCCACCGTATGCACCCCGACGGCACGACCCTGCTCGACGACGGCAAGGTGATCGTCGACGCGGACCGCATCCCCGGCTGGTTCACCCTGGAGGGCCCCAAACTCCACCAGCACGACGGCTGGTTCTGGATCCTCGCCCCCGCAGGGGGAGTTGAGACCGGCTGGCAGGGCGCGCTCCGCTCACGCGGCTTCTTCGGACCGTACGAGGAGAAGGTCGTCCTGGAACAGGGGGACACCGACGTCAACGGCCCGCACCAGGGCGCCTGGGTGCGCACCCCGTCCGGCGAGGACTGGTTCCTGCACTTCCAACAGCGCGGCGCCTACGGCCGGTTGGTCCACCTCCAGCCGATGCGCTGGGACGACGAGGGCTGGCCGGTCATCGGCGACGCGGGCACCCCCGTAGCCGTACACCGGAAACCGGACCTCCCGCCGCAGCGGCCCGCCGCACCCGCCACCGACGACGACTTCCCCGGCGGACGGTACGGCCGCCAGTGGCAGTGGACGGCGAACCCGCAGGACGGCTGGGCCACCCACCACTCGGGCGACGGCCTACGACTGACCTGCGCCCGGACGGCCGACGCGCATGACCTGCGCAAACTCCCGAACCTCCTCACCCAGCGCCTGCCCGGTACGCCCGTCGCGGTCGAGGTCGAACTGCGGCTGCACAGTGAGGAGTTGGGAGCGCGCGCCGGGCTCGCCGTGCTCGGCGACGCGTACAGCTGGATCGGGCTGGAGCGGGGCGCGGACGGCCGGGTGATGTTCGTCCACCGCTTCGCCGAGGCCGTCGCCGAGAGGGAACGGGACGCGGGGGAGCCGTGCCTGGCCCCCGAGGGCCGGGTCCGCCTCCGCATCGAGATCGGCGCGGGCGCACGGTGCCGTTTCTTCCACGACGTCGGGGACGGGCCGCGGCCGAGCGGCCAGGTCTTCGCCGCCACCCCCTGGCGCTGGGTCGGCGCCCTGCTCGGGCTGTTCGCGCTCGCGCCCGTCGGCACGGGACATGCCGGCGCGGCCGGTTTCACGCGGTTCCGGATCAGTTCTCTCTAACTCACCCTGCCCGTCCGCCTGTTGGGAGTCGCAATGACGCACCTCCGTGGCAAGCGCTTGCCCACCGCCCGCGAGGCCACCACACCGTCGTATCCACAAGAAGAGAGCCGCTCTATGAAGACCAGCATCCGCAGAAGCAGGCGTGCCGCCGTGGCCGTCGCCCTGGGCTCCGTGCTCGCGCTGACCGCCACCGCGTGCGGCGACGACGGCAGCGGCGCCGCGGGGGACAAGGGCGACGAGGGGTCCGGCAAGGGCACGATCACCTTCTGGGACAACAACGGCGGTGTCCGCACCGACATCTGGAAGCAGATCATCGCGGACTTCGAGAAGAAGAACCCCGACATCAAGGTCAAGTACGTCGGGATACCGGCCGCGAGCGCCCAGTCCAAGTACGACACCGCGATCCAGGGCGGCGGGCTGCCCGACGTCGGCGGTGTGGGGACCGCGGTGCTCGCCGAGGTGGCGGTGCAGGGGGCGCTGGAGCCGTTGGACAGCCGGCTCAAGTCCAGTTCCCTGAACGGCAAGTTGAGCCAGAACCTGCTCGACGTCAGTAAGAGCGCGGGGGGAGGGGACACGCTGTACCAGATTCCGACGTCCGCCAACAACGGCACGTTGTGGTACCGCACCGACCTGTTCAAGGCGGCCGGTCTGGACGCGCCGACGACCTGGTCGAAGTTCTACGCCGCCGCCGACAAACTCACCGACAAGGCGAAGAACAAGTTCGGTTTCACCATTCGTGGTGGCGAGGGGTCCATCGCGCCGGCGCTCGACGCGGTGTACGGGCAGACCGGGATCACGTCTTTCTGGAACGGCGACAAGACGACCGTCAACGACCCCAAGAACGTTGCCGCGTTGGCGAAGTACATCAGCCTGTTCAAGAAGGACACTCCGTCCGCCGACCTCAACAACGACTTCACGAAGATGGTCGCGCAGTGGGACAGCGGCACGATCGGAATGCTGAGTCACAACCTCGGGTCCTATCAGGACCACTTGAAAGCTCTGGGCGTGGACAAGTTCAAGGGCATTCCCAATCCGACGCAGGACGACGGTACGCGGGTGCAGATCTCCAACCCCGTTGACGGGCTGAGTCTGTTCAAGTCCAGCAAGAACAAGGAAGCGGCCTGGAAGTTCATCGAGTTCGCGGTGTCCGCGGCGGAGAACTCGAAGTACAACGAGTCCGCCGGGCAGGTCCCCGCCAACACGGATGCGGCGAGTGCGGCGTGGATTCAGAAGTCCGAGCCCACGCAGTTGGCGGCGGCTGCGTTGAACGGGGCCTCCACGAAGATTGTGCAGCTGCCGTATTACCTGCCGGACTGGAACACGATCTCCAAGGCGGACAACGAGCCGAACTTCCAGAAGCTGTTGCTGGGGAAGATGACGGCGAAGGAGTTCCTGGACACGTTGGCCGACCAGTTGAACAAGGCTCAGGCTGATTGGAAGCAGAACCACTGAACTGGGTGGTTTCGGTTTGTGGGGGACTGCGGGCCGTGTGTGGCTGGTCGCGCAGTTCCCCGCGCCCCTAACAACCGGAAGGTGAACCAATCGTGTCCCTTACCCGCAGGCAAGTCGCGTTAGGTGCTCTCGCTGCTGTTCCGTTACGTGGTGGCGGTGTTCGACGGGACCGCACTCTCTACATCGCCGGAGATTCCACCGCGGCCCAGAAGTACTCGACCGAAGCTCCGGAAACGGGATGGGGAATGGCCCTCCCCTTCTTTCTGCGGAAGGAGGTGAAGGTCTCCAACCAAGCCGTGAACGGGCGGAGTTCGAAGAGCTTCGTCGACGAGGGGCGGCTGGACGTGATCCTCGCTGCCATCCGGCCCGGCGATCTCCTCCTCGTCCAGTTCGCGCACAACGACGAGAAGACCGCCGATCCCACTCGCTACACCGAGCCCTGGACGACCTACCAGGACTATCTGCGGCTCTACATCGAAGGGGCCCGGGCTCATGGCGCCCGGCCCGTGCTCGTCACCCCCGTCGAGCGGCGCAGGTTCGACGTCGACGGCAACGCGCTGCCGACGCACGGTGATTACCCGGCGGCGATGCGTGCGCTCGCTCGGCAGGAGCGCGTCGCGTTGCTCGACGTCGAGGCGTTGTCGCTGGCGCTGTGGCAGCGGCTCGGGGTGGAGGAGACGAAGGTCTACTTCAACTGGACCGACACCGAGCAGGACAACACGCACTTCAATCCGCCCGGTGCGATAGCCGTGGCGCGGCTGGTGGCGCGGGAGTTGCTGCGCTCCCGGGTGCTCGCGCCGCGTGACGTCGTCCGGTTGCGCGACGACATTCCCACGTCCTGGATCACCTGGCCCGAGGCGACGGACGCCTCGGTCCTCTGAGCAAGGAGACCCGCACAGTGCGTATATCTATGTGTCATGCACGCGTCATGGCGTCGCTCGTGGGCTGCACGGCATTGGCTCTCGCCCTGACCAGCACCACCGCCCAGGCCCACCCGCGCAGTCTCGCCCGCGAGACCCTCGGCGCCGCTGACGGCTGGGCCTCCTACGGCACCGGCACCAGCGGTGGCGCCGCCGCCACTCCCGAGCACGTCTACACCGTCACCAACTGGGCTGATTTCAAAGCCGCGTTGGCCGCCGCCGGTACCGCGCCGAAGATCATCAGAATCAAGGGCACGATCGACGCCAACGCAGACGGCTGCGACTCCTTCGCCGCGCCCGGCTACGACTTCGCCCAGTACCTCGCCACCTACGACCCCGCCGTCTGGGGCTACGACCAGAACCTCGACAACGAGCCCGCCGACAGCCCCGAGGGTCTGCGCCGCGTCTCCGCCGCCAACCAGAACACCGCCATGAAGGCGTTCGTCCCCGCCAACACCACCATCATCGGTATCGGAAAGAACGCCGGCTTCAAGGGCGCCAGCCTCCAGATCACGGCGGTCGACAACGTCATCGTCCGCAACCTCGCCTTCGAGAGCCCGTTGGACTGCTTCCCGCAGTGGGACCCGACCGACGGCGACACGGGCAACTGGAACTCCGAGTACGACAGCGCCGTCATCTACGGCTCCACCCATGTGTGGCTGGACCACAACACGTTCACCGACGGCGACCACCCGGACAGTTCGCTGCCCACCTACTACGGGCGGATCTTCGAGCAGCACGACGGCGAACTCGACGTCGTGAAGGGCGCCGACTACGTCACCGCCTCCTGGAACGTCTTCACCGACCACGACAAGACCATCCTCATCGGCAACAGCGACAGCGCCTCCACGGCCGCCGTCGACCGGGGCCACTTGAAGGTGACGCTCCATCACAACCTGTTCGCCAACCTCGTCGAGCGCGCACCGCGCGTCCGCTTCGGCCAAGTCGACTCGTACAACAACCACTTCGTCGCCGAGCCGGGCTTCGGCTACAGCTACGGCATCGGTCTGGAGTCCCAACTCGTCGCGGAACACAACGCGTTCACGGTCCCGGCCGGCATCTCCGAGGCGACCATCCTCAAGAAGTGGTCCGAGGCGCCGCTCACCGCCGACGACAACTACGTCAACGGCAGGCTCACCGACCTGATCGCCGTCCACAACGCGGGTGTTCCGACCGAGATCCTCCAGTCGGGAGCGGGCTGGACACCGACCCTGCGCACGAAGATCGACCCCGCGAAGGCCGTGCCGTTCATCGTCGACCGAGGCGCGGGCGCGGGCCGTCTGCGCTGACACCACCACACCGGGAACCACGCCGGGAACCGGGCCGGTTCCGTCCGACCGGCCCGGCACCGGCGCCCACCTCACGAGCCGCACCGCGAAGGAGCACCCGCATGCCCTCGCACCACTCCCGCCAACTACCCCTGTCCAGACGGGGATTCCTCATCGCGAGCGCCGGCGCGGGCGCCGCGCTCGGCCTCACCGCCGTCCCCGCCCTTGCCGTCGCCGTCGGCAGACCACACCCGTTCGGCCGCTACGGTTCGCCGGCCGCGCGCCTCACCCCGCTCACCCTGTACGTCGACCCGCGCGGCCGGGGCGACTTCACCACCGTCCAGTCCGCCGTCACCGCCGCCACCACTGCCGGGTACACCCTGGTCATCGCACCCGGCGTCTACCGCGAGACGGTCACCGCCGGAGTCACCGACCCGGCCACCGGCCAACTCACCGACGCCGCCTCCGAGATGACCTGGATCGGCGCGAGCGAGGACCCGCGTGACGTCGTCATCGTCTACGACAACGCCAACGGCACCCAGAAGCCGGACGGTTCGGGCACCTACGGCACCTCCGGCTCGGCCACCACGACCATCCGCACCGACGGTTTCACCGCCCGCCGGATCACCTTCGCCAACGACTGGCTGCGCGCCGACCACCCCGGCATCACCGGCACGCAGGCGGTCGCGATCAAGGTGCAGGGCGACCGCTCGGCCTTCTTCGACTGCCACTTCCTGGGCCATCAAGACACGTTGTACGCCGACTCGTTGGCGCTCGGCGTCTTCGCCCGCCAGTACTACGCGCGCTGCTACGTCGAGGGAGACGTCGACTTCGTCTTCGGGCGGGCGACGGCCGTCTACGACCGCTGCCACTTCCGCACCCTGAACCGCACCGACCTGGCGGCGGCGCCGTACGGCTTCGTCTTCGCGCCCTCCACGGCGGTCGCGAACCCGCGCGGGTATCTGGTTTTGGGCAGCCGCGTGAGCAGTGAAGCCCCGCACGGCTACTACAAGTTGGCCCGTCCCTGGGTGCCCGGCTCGGACACCACCGCCCACCCGATGCTCACTGTCCGGGACACGGCGCTCGGTGCTGGGATCGACGCGGTGGCGCCGTACACCAACATGTCGGACACCTATCCCTGGCAGAGCCAGCGGTTCGCCGAGTACCGGAACACGGGCCCGGGTGCCGTGATCAGCGTCCCGGAGAACCGGCCCCAACTCACCGCCGAGCAGGCCGAGTCGGCGACCCGTGAGGCGTATCTGGGTGACTGGACACCGGGGCGGAGGCGCTGAGATGACCCTGCGCAGACGCACACTCCTGACGGGATTGACGGGATTGACGGGGATCGCCGGTGGTCTGGTGGCCGCCGGTGCGGGGCCCGCTTCCGCTGTCGACCGGCGCCGTGTCCTGCACGTCCGGCCCGGCGGCTCGGTCCAGGCGGCCGTGGACGCGGTGGACGGCAGCGGCTGGACGATCGTCGTGCACCCGGGGACGTACCGCGAAGTCGTCAACGTGCCCGTGGGACTGGGTGAGTTGACGTTGCGCGGCGCCACCCGCGATCCGCGTGACGTCGTCATCGTCTACGACAACGCCAACGGGACGCAGAAGCCGGACGGTTCGGGGACGTACGGCACGGCGGGCTCCGCGACCTTCACATCGGCGGCGCCCGGGCTGACCGTACGGGACCTGACCCTCGCCAACGACTGGCTGCGCGCGGACCATCCGGAAATCACGGGGACGCAGGCGGTGGCCGCGTATGTGACGGGTGACCGCTCGCACTTCACGCACGTCCGTCTCCTGGCCCACCAGGACACGCTCTTCGTGGACACGACGGCGCTGGACTCCTTAGACCGGCAGTACTTCTCCCGCTGCTACATCGAGGGGGACGTCGACTTCGTCTTCGGGCGGGCCACCGCGGTGTTCGCGGACTGCCAATTCCACACCCTGCAACGGGACGTGAACTTCACCCCCAAAGGCATGGTCTTCGCCCCGTCCACCGCCCGCGCCAACCCGCACGGCATCCTCGCGGTCCGTTCGCGGATCACCTCCGGCGCCGAGGACGCCGCGTACAAGCTGGCCCGGCCGTGGGTCCCGTCGTACGAGACGACGGCCTGGCCGTCCCTCGTCGTGCGGGACACCCGGATCGGGTCCGGCATCGACCCGGTCGCGCCCTACACGAACATGCGCGACGCCTATCCCTGGCAGTCGATGCGTTTCCAGGAGTACCGCAACACGGGACCGGGCTCCGTGATCACCGTCGCGGAGAACCGGCCCCAACTCACGGCCACCGAGGCCGCGTTGCACACCCCCGCGACATACCTCGGTGACTGGCGTCCCTGAAATCCGTACAACGAACCGTCCCCAACACCCGTACGAGGAAAGGACCGCACTCCTATGTCTCGTCTGTCTCGTCGTACCGCTCTCACCCTCGGCACAGTCCTGGCGTTCGGCGCCGGGCTTGCCGTCCTCCCCACCCAGGCCCAGGCCGCCACGGTCGTCGTCGACACGACGGCCGAACTGACCAGCGCGATCTCAAGTGCCACCGCCGGCACGGTCATTCAGGTGCGCGGCGGCACGTACTACCCGACGGCCACCCTCCAGTCCACGACGAACGGCACGTCGTCGTCACCGGTCACGCTCACCGCGTACGGCTCGGAGACGGTCAAGATCGACGGTTCGTCGCTGCCGTCGGGATCCTGGATCTTCAAGCTGACCGCCGACTACTGGAACGTCTCCAACATGACCTTCCAGAACTCCCCGGACAGCGCGGTTGTCTGCCAGTCCTGCACCGGCACCAACTGGAACAACGTCAAGACCATCAACGGCGGCGACTCCGGCTTCACGCTCACCGGCGACGGCACCGTCAACAACACGGTCAAGAACCTTGACGCGTACGGCAATTACGACGCCGCGACGCACGGCGAGAACGCGGACGGGATCGCCATCAAGTTCGGCTCCGGCAGCGGGAACCTCGTCACCGGCGCGCGGCTGTACAACAACTCCGACGACGGGATCGACTTCTGGTCCTTCTCCACGCCCGTCACCGTCGAGCACACCTGGTCCTTCGGCAACGGCTACAACCGTTGGTCGGACTCGGCGTTCGCGGGCGACGGCAACGGCTACAAGCTGGGCGGTGACGGCGAGGTCGTCGCGCACGTCATCAACAACTCGGCGGCCTGGGGCAACGCGGGCAACGGCTTCACCGAGAACTCCAACACCGGTGCCCTCGTCCTCAACCGCACCACCGCGTACGCCAACAGCAAGTGGGGCTACTACTTCGCCACCAGCTCCGCCAAACTCGGCAAGAACCTCGCCGTGAGCAACGGCGGCGGCTCGGTCACCAAGGGCTCCGCGGTCACCTCGTCCGGCAACAACTGGGACTCCGGCATCTCCACCCCGTCCTTCATCTCCACGGACGCGTCATCGACGTACAACGCCCGCTCGACGAGCGGCACGCTGCCGTCCACGACGTTCCTGACGACGGGGAGCACGACGATCGGCGCGACGATGAACTGACCTGTGCGGTGGGCCCGGTCGGGGGTTTCCCGGGGCTGGGCCCACGTGCTCATCGGACCGTCTCCGTGTGGTGGGTCAGCCCGAGACGGCGACGGTGACGAATTCCGGGTCCGGGAGTTCTGTCGGAGCGGTGTCGCCGTACCAGGAGAACTCGAGTGCGGAGAGTCTTCCGCCGCTCACCCAGACAAGCAGTTCCCCGAAGAGTTCTCCGGAGCTGTCCGTGACTGTGCCGCAGGACGGAATGACGCCGTCCTTGATCGGCGCTGCCGGCGTCCCGGTCGACGCTTCCAGGTCGATGCTCGGGGATTCTTCCCCCCAGTTGCCTGTGGCACGAACCTCCGGGAGCTGGCTCCTCAGCTCATGCGCACCCGTGAACTCCGCCGAGAGCAACTTGTCGAGGACTGCTTGTTCACGAGAGGAAAGGGCACGGCCGTGCGGGTGATCCGTCATGATGTCGTTCCTGGGAATTTTTCCGAGATGAACGCGGTGCCGATACGGGGAACCCCGCCCACCATGGCACCACGAATGGTCACTGTCTCCCCGTCGATCGTACGGTCGACGACGAAACCGCCTGATTTCGGAAGGTCGTCATTGTCGGCGAGACTGTTGAGGATTCGCCGGAACGCTTCCGAGCGTCCTCCCGAGTTTTCCACGATCTGCTCGAAGCCGTGTTTCGGTGGATCGATGACGTGCTCAAGCTTCCGAGGAGTGTTGTCCAGTTCAAAGGCCTTGTCGAGCGCCTCCTGGGTGCAGCTCTGCAACCCCAGCGGGTCGATCCACCGGAGCGGATTGCGGACATATGCGTGATGGTTCGGGGCGGGTTCGAGACCGAGAGGATCCGGGGCGAGGTAGCAGGCCGTCTCCGGGTCGTAGTAGCGGAGATGGTTGTAGTGGAGACCGGTCTCGAGGTCGGCGTACTGACCGGGGAAGCGCAGCGGGCAGTCCACGGAATCGGTCTCGGCGATCGCGGGCATCGGGCTGCCCCACAGGGAGGTGCGCCGCTGCCAGACGACGACGCCGTCCGGGTCGACCAGTTCGGTCGGTGTGCCGACCGTGTCCGTGACGACGGCATGGAAGCGAGCGGTGCGATCGGCGGTCGTGTCCTCGGCCAGTCGCGCGAGGAAGGAGGTTCCCTCGTTACGGACACGCGGCCGGTGGGCGGTCTGCGCCAGGAGGCGGTGCGTACCCGGGGCGTAGTGCCAGGTGGTCGCTTCGCCGTCGGGGCCGGTCTGCTCGGCCAGGCGCGTGCCGTCCCAGACGAACTCCGTACGGTCTGTCGGCGAACTGTCCGCGACACACGGTACTTGGAGATTCGGCGGCCCAGTGGGTCGTATCCGTACTGCCAGCGGCTGCCGTCAGGTGTGACGGCCTCCGTCAGGCGGTCCTCCGCGTTCCAGACGTAGGTCCAGGTGTGCTGCTGCCCGTTGAGCAGCTTGAGGGTCTTGCGCACGCGACGCCCCTGGGCGTCGTGCTCGTACGTGGTACGCCCCGCGCGACGGACGAGGGTGCCCTCGAACTCCCGGTCACCGGTGGCCCCTTGGGCAGGAGCCACAGCGTGGGTGAGGTTGCCCGTCGTGTCATAGGCGTAGCTCTCGCTCCAGCCGTGCGCCCTCACACCGATGACCCGGCCCATCGCGTCCAGGTCGAACCGGCGCGTGCCGGAGGCGAGTTCCTGGATCTCGGTGAGGCAGCCGTCCGCCCGGTAGGCATAGGCGCGGTGCTGGAGGAGGCGGTCCGGCACCGACGTGCCCGAAGTCGCGTGCAGGGACTGGACGGTGAGGCGGCCGTTCGCGTCCCAGCTCTGCGCGAGGTGGATGTCTTCGCCCAGGCCCCGTCGTGTCTCGCGGCCCGCGGCATCGTACGAGAAGGTCAGTGTTCCCGCGGCCGAGCCGAGTTCGGTGGGGTGCCCCGCCCGGTCGTAGGTCCAGTGCGACGTCAGCCCGGACGGGGTGGTGCGGTGGGTGCGGCGCCCCGTCGCGTCGTAGGAGAACACCGTGGTCCGGCCGTTCACGGACTCCGCCAGGACGCGTCCCGACGCGTCGCGCGCGATGGTCAGTTCGGCGTCCGCACAGACGGCGTGCGAGAGCTGTCCGTCCGGGCCGTACTCGTAGGTGGTGACCTCGCCCGTATCGCTGTGCTGCTCGACGACCCGGCCCAGCACGTCCCGCGTGAAGTACAGCGTCTCCCCGGCGCCGTTGGTCCGTGACCGCAGACCGCCCGCCGCGTCGTGCGCGTACCTCAGGGTGCGACCGTTGAAGTCCGTCTCCGCGGTCAGCCGGCCGGCCTCGTCGTAGGTGTACGACCAGGTACGGCCCTGCGGGTTGGTGACGCCCGTCAGCCGCAGCTCGGTGTCGTGGGCGAAGGAGTAGGTGGCTCCGTCCGGGTCGGTACGGGTGGCCGGTACGTCGAAGTGGGTGGCCGTGTGGTGTGTGGTGTTTCCCGCGGCGTCGGTGTGGGCGAGCAGGTTGCCCTCGGCGTCCCAGGTCCACGACTCCCGTGTCCCGTCGGCCTGTTCACGCCAGGCAGGCCTGCCTTCGGGGGTCCAGCCCATGCGGGTGGTGTGCCCGAGCGGGTCGGTCACAGCGGTGATTCGGCCGAACGGGTCCCGGCGGACCGAGGTCGTGCGGCCCAGCTCGTCCGTCAGGGACACCGGCAGACCGGCCGCGTCGTACGCCACCGTCCGCGTGTGCCCCAGCGCGTTCGTGATCGAGGTCGGGTGGCCCGACGTGTCGTACGCGTAGTGGGTCTCCGCGCCGGTCGGATCGGTCGTCGTGAGCAGGTTGCCCCGCTCGTCGTACGTGTGCCGCCACACCGCCCCGCCCGGTTCCACCACCTCCGTCGGGAGGCCGAGCGCGTTGTAGGCGGCCTGCGCCAACGACCTGTCGGGCAAGGCGAGTTCGGTGAGGTTGCCCGCGTCGTCGTAGCCGTACCGGGTCGTGTGCCCCAGTGGGTCCGTGACCGTGACGGGCCGGGAGCCGTACTCGTCCCAGCACGTCCGCGTGACATTGCCCAGCGGGTCGGTCTCCTCCTCGACCAGGCCCTCCGTGTTGTGGCGGTGCGTGGAGGCGCGGCCCTGGGAGTCGGTGTACGTCGTCGTGCGCGTCGTGTCGTCGTAGGTCAGGGTGCCGGAGAGGATGCCGTCGACGCCCTTGGTTCGAACGACCCGGCCGCGGTCGTCGTAGACGTAGGCGAACCAAGTGCCGTTGCGGTCCGTCCACTTGGTGACCCGGCCCTGCTCGTCGTACGCGAACCGCAGTGGTTCTCCACTGGAGTTGACGACCTCGGTGAGGTTGCCGGCATCGTCGTAGCCGTAGCGCATCACGACCGTGCCCTCGCTCACCGGGCCGTCGGGGCCGTAGCGCGACGGGGGTTCGTCGAGCAGGCGCAATGCCGTGATGCGGGGGCCGATCGTGTCGACGGCGACGTAGTGGCCGCCGGAGTGACGGAGGCCGAACGGGACGCCCTCGTCGTCGCGTTCGACGTCGACGCGGGTGCCGTTGCGGTCGCTCCAGGAGTCCAGCGCGAGGTGGAAGACGCCGAAGGTGGGGGAGGGGACGGGGGCGGCGAAGGTGCGGACGACTCCCGTCGCCGGGTCGGTGACCGTCATCGCGCTGTCCGGCTTGCCGTCCCATTCCAGGGGCCAGCGGACGCCCTTGAAGGGCATGGTCGGGACGCCCGGTTCCGGGACCGGGTAGACGAGGCGCATGCCGTCGGAGGCGGCGAACACCACGCCCTCGCCGTCGATCTGGAGGCACTCGTCGAGGGTGGAGATCCACGTCGGGCCGAAGCAGACGCCACCCCGGTACGAGGACAGGTGGGTGCGGGTGAACTCCAGCGGCAGGCTCCCCGGCAGCGCCAGATCGGTCTGCGTCATCAGCATCGCGCCGGTCGCCACGTCGATCGGCTCGCCGACGCAGGGGGTGCGGTCGGTGTTGCGGGCAGCCGGCCCGAGTTCGACCAGGTCGGGGCGGAGTGAGGGCGGCCGTAGCAACAGCGGTGTCGTGTCGCTGAAGGCGCCCTCGATGCCCGCCTTGACGACCCCGCCGCCCGCGCCCAGCGCGCCGCCGAAGATCATGCCGTCCTTGGCGGCCTGGTTGACCTCGTCGAGGCTGAAGCCTTGCTGTAGTCCGGTCGCCATCTTCAGCGGCTGGGCCACGGCCAGATCGACGGTCACCGACTCGATGCCGCCGAAGGTGGCGGCGACCAGGGTGCCCGCGGCGATCTCGGCGATCGTCGTGGAGACGGCGACACCGAGACCGGCGCCGAACTCGATGACCAGGTCGGCCGCCGCGAGGGCCGCGCCGGAGGCCAGGCCCGCGGTGAAGAAGGCCAGCGCCACACCGCCCGCGATCACGGCGGCGTCGATGCCGATCTGCGTCCAGAGCTTGTTGATGGCGTCGTCGATCGCGTCGGCGAACTTCTCCAGCGCCGTGGCCATTTCACGCCCGGAGTCGGCCAGGTCCTTCAGCCAGCCGCTGTCCTTGCCCTTGGAGTTCTGCGCGTAGCGGCCCCAGAACTTGTCGAACGCCTCGATCGACTCACCGGTGTTGTTGTGGATGATCGACGACGCGCTCTGCTGGACGGGCCCGCGCACATCGTCCACGGCGTCCGCGAACCGAACGTACGCCAGGCCGTCGCCGCCGACCGCAGCTTCCCGGAGTCGGCCTCCGGCCACCACAGGCCCAGATGGAGCAGGATCTTCCGGGCCTCGTCCTCAACGCTCACCGGGACCGTCCGTCTTGGTGACCTTCACGTCGGTGAACATTCCGGCGATCAACTCGTCGTTGTCGACATGACCGTCCGCCATGTCGACCATGGCCTCGTGGATGCTCGTCAGACCGAGGACCAGCGTGCCCGCCGCGCTCTCGATCTTCTTCTGCAACGGTTTGTAGGAGTCCCCGAACTCCTTGCCCTGCTTGTCGTTTCCCCAGGGCTCGCCCAGTCCGTCGAGAGACTTCACGAGCGCGGTCAGCGCCTTGCTCAGATCGACGGCCGCCGTCTGGAAGTCCGGTGCCGCCCGCTTTATGTCGGCGGTCTTGATGTCGAGGACCTTGGCCGGGTCCTTGCCGTCGCCCATCGCGCGTTCCCCCGTTCGCAGTCGCGTGCACGACCCTAGGAGAAGCCCACCAAGAGAAGGTCAAGTGACGCCCATGCGCGGGTAATTCCCTGCCCTGTGGATTGCGTATCAATTGGATAACGCTCCTCGCGCCTGGCGTGTGATGCGCGTAGACAGTCCGTGACCTGGTGCATCACTCATCAGAACCAGATCCGGAGATTCCATGCGGAAGTCCCTTAGAGCGGCCGCCCTCGGCGCCGCCTGTGTCGTCGCCGGTGCCGCCCTGTACGGCACCGGTGTCGCCACCGCCGGCCAGTCGACGGCGAACTCGACGCACGAGCCGTACAACATCGGCCTGTTGTCGAAGGACATCGACACCTACTACGGCACCGCGCTCGACAGCAGCGGCGTCTACCAGGCCTCGGCGACCAGCCCGTACGCCAAGGACCTGGCGCGCATCGACGCGTCGGCGAAGAAGTACATCGACGAGGCCGTGCGCAAGCACCACAAGGGCGTCAAGCCCGCGGTCGTCTTCGACATCGACGACACGCTGCTGCTCAGCCTCGACTACGAGAAGAAGAACAACTACGGCTACAGCTCGGCCACTTGGGCCGCGTATGTCGCCCAGGCCAACCGCCCGGAGGTCTTCGGCACCCCCGAGCTGGTCAAGTACGCCGCGTCCAAGGGCGTCACGGTGTTCTACAACTCGGGTCTCAGCGAGGCGCAGCGCACCTACGCGGTCGACAACCTGAAGAAGGTCGGCGCCGACGTCAACCTCGACGCCGACCACATGTTCCTCAAGAACACGGCCAACCCGCCGTCGTACTTGAGCAGTTGCGCGACCGCCGGTACCTGGACCTGCACCACCGTGCAGTACAAGTCCGGCACCAGGAAGCACATCGAGGACCTCGGGTACAACATCATCGCCAACTTCGGCGACCAGTACTCGGACCTCGACGGGGGCTACGCCGACAAGACGTACAAGATCCCCAACCCGACCTACTTCGTCAGCTAGTTCGCTAGTTCGTACGGGTCGTCCGTACGAGGCTGACCGACCCGAGGGTGGGCACCACCGGCAGGATCGTGCCGTCCGCCGCGAAGCGCAGGCGGTCGATCGTGGTCTCCCGGTGGGTGCCGTCCCCACCAGGCTTTCCCGGCCCGTTCAGGGCGAACCGGTGGTAGACGATGTACCAGTCGTCGGTCCCCGGAGCGTTCACCACGGAGTGGTGGCCGGTGCCGAGGATGCCGTACTCGGGGTTCTTGGACAGGATCGTGCCCCGCTTGGTCCACGGACCGAGCGGGGACGGTCCCGTCGCGTAGGCCACGTGGTAGTTCTCGCTGCGGGTGTCGTCCTCGGACCACATGAAGTAGTAGGTCCCCTTGCGCTTCACCACGAAGGACCCCTCACGGAAGTCGCCCGTCGTGATGTCCTTCACCTTCGTCGCGTCGTACGACGTCATGTCGTCGTTCAACGGCACCACGTACGCGTGCCCGTTGCCCCAGTAGAGATACGACTGCCCGTCGTCGTCCGTGAAGACGGCCGGGTCGATCATCTGGCCGCTCAGTGAACCCCCCTTCGCCACAAGGGGTTTGCCGAGCGCGTCCTTGAAGGGGCCGGCGGGGGAGTCCGCCACCGCGACCCCGATCTGCTGCTCGGCGCAGAAGTAGAAGTAGTACTTCCCGTCCCGCTCCGCGATCGCCGGCGCCCACGCGTTCTTGTCGGCCCAGGACACGTCCGGACCCAGGTCGAGGATCACCCCGTGGTCCCGCCAGTGGACCAAGTCCCTTGAGGAGTAAGCCTTGAAGCTCGTCCCGCTCCAGCCCGCGTAGCCGTCGCTCGTCGGGTAGATCCAGTACTGGCCGTCGAGATAGTGCACGTCCGGGTCGGCGGTCAGCCCCGGCAGCACGGGACTTCGCGTCGGCACCGCCTCCACCGTCCAGGTACGGCTCGTCCCGTCCGCCGCCCTGACGGAGTATGCCTGCGGTGTGCGGAAGTCCCGTCGCGTACCGGAGGCCGGGCTGACCGTCGCACCCGCGCCGATGGCGAGCGACGGCGCCAAGTGCCGCAGATCCGCGCCGGGTTGCATCGGCAGCACGACCTTCGACGAGGCCTCCGTGACGACGGCGTACCCCTTCTGCCCGCCCGCCGTCGCGTCCACGACCGACGCCGGTGTCGCCGGATACGCGGCCAGCAGCCGGTCGTACTCCGCCTGCGTCACCGGAAGTACCGTGCCGTGCCGGGGACTTGCCGGCAGTTGGTAGTCCGTGGACGGCGTCCACCGGCCGGAGTCGAGGTCGGTGGTCTCGAAGGGGACGTAGCCGCGCAGGCCGTACTCGTCGACGAACAGGTACCACTTCTTCTCGGTGTTGGACTTGAACACCGTCGGCCCCTCGCCGCGCTCGATCGCGCCGCTGCCGATGCACTCCGAGACGAAGTCGTACGACGTGGAGGTCAGCGAGGTCGACTTCTCGCCGGTGATGAACTTCGAGCAGGGGGAGCTGGAGGACGGGTCGCGTTCGTCCTTGGTATAGCGGTAGTAAGTGTCCTTGTACTTCACGACAGTTGAGTCGATGACCGAGTAACCCGGGTCGTCCCAGACCTTCGGGTCGCTGAAGGTGCGGAAGTCCTTCGTCGTCGCGTACATCATGCGGTTGTACGTCGAGCCGGTGTGGTCGGGGTCGTCGTCGGCGTACAGCTTCGACGCCCAGAAGACGACGTACTCACCGAGCGAGTCGTCCCAATAGGCCTCCGGCGCCCAGGTGTTGCCCGCGTTGTCCGGGGCCACCTTCACCAGCCGCTGGTCGGTCCAGTGGACCAGGTCGGTCGACTCCCAGATCATCACGGACCTGCTGCCGTGCCGCTGGACGTCGTCCCAACTCCCGCTGCTGTTCTGGTACATCCGCAGGTCGGTGGCGATCAGATAGAACTTGTCGCCCTTCGGGGAGCGGATCACGAACGGGTCCCGCAGCCCCTTCTCCCCGATCGTCGAGGTCAGGACCGGCTTGCCCTGGTTCAACTCCCGCCAGTGCAAAGGGTCGTTGCCCCGGCTGAGGGCGTAGCGGATCTGCTCGCCGTCGGCGGTGCCCTCGCCGGTGAAGTAGGCGAAGAGGTAGCCGGCGTACTTGGGGTGGGTCACGGGCGGTGCTCCTGAGTGCGCGGTGCTGGGCGGGGCGGCGAGCAGGGCGAGAAGAAGGGTGAGGAGGGCCAGGAAGGGGAGCAGGAGGGTGCGGGCGGTGCGGGGTCGCATGGCACATCCTGTGGGGGTGTGGGGGATTCTGTTGAATGACTGTGCTGCCTTCGGAGTGTCACCAGCGGGGTGCGGTGCGTCAATTGGTGCGGGTGGGGCCGAGCTGATCGAAAGTTTCGGTTCACTTCCCGTGGCCGTGGCAACCTTTCCGGCCACGGCGACGACCAGGGATCAGAAACGGGCCGGGGTGGCCCCTCCGGCCCGTTTCGTCCTCGTCATCCAGGAAAGGAACCAACGCCGTGCGTACGAGCACCGGACGCCACCGCAGGACCCGCACCCTCACGATCGCCGCCGCGGTGGCCGTCGCCGCGGGGGCGGGCGGCGTCTACCTCGGCCTCAACAGCGGTGGCGCACAAGCCGCTTCGTCGACGGTCACCGTGTCCACCACCGCCCAGCTGGAGTCGGCCGTCGCCAACGCCACGGCGGGGACGGTCATCCAGGTCCGCGCCGGCGCCTACACCCCGGCAGCGACCCTCAAGTCCACGGCGAACGGCACCAGTTCGGCCCGCATCACACTGGAGGCGTACGGCACGGAGAAGGTGAAGATCGACGGCTCCAAGCTGCCCGCCGGCCAGTGGCTGGCCGGGATCTACGGCGACTACTGGACCGTCCAGAACCTCACCTTCCAGAACTCCCCGGCCCAGGGCTTCGTAGCCACGTCCTCCATCGGCGGCATCTTCAAGAACCTGGTGACCGCGAACAACGGCGACTCCGGCTTCACCCTGCGCGGCGACGGCACCACCAACAACCTCGTCCAGAACCTGGACAGTTACGGCAACTACGACGCCGCAGGACACGGCCAGAACGCCGACGGCATCGCCATCAAGTTCGGCTCCGGCACCGGCAACAAGGTCACCGGCGCCCGCCTCTACAACAACTCGGACGACGGCCTCGACCTGTGGCAGTTCTCCTCGCCGGTCACCATCGAGCACTCCTGGGCCTTCGGCAACGGCAAGAACCGCTGGAACGACTCCGCCTTCGAGGGCAACGGCAACGGCTTCAAGTTGGGCGGCGGAGGCGTCTCGGTCGCACACGTCGTCAACGACAACGCGGCCTGGGACAACACCCTCAACGGCTTCACCGAGAACTCCAACACCGGCGCGATCGTCCTCAACCGCAACACCGCGTACGCCAACACGGAGTCCGGCTTCTTCTTCGCCACCAGCAAGTCCCGCCTGGCACGGAACCTCGCGGTCGGCAACAAGGGCGGCCTGGACAAGCTCGGTTCGTCCGCGGTCTCCGCCGCCAACAACTGGGACAGCGGCGTTGCCACTCCGTCCTTCAAGTCGACGGACGCGACTACGGCGTACGGGGCGCGCTCGTCGAGCGGGACGCTGCCGACGACGACGTTCCTTACGACGGGGTCTACGACTATCGGCGCGACGATGAACTGACGTGCCTCACCGCGAACTCATCGCTGACGCGTGAGAGGCCCCGGTCGACTCGCAGCGACCGGGGCCTCGTCTCCGTGTGATGCCCCCCGCCTCGTGAGGGTCTCCGGGGCGAGTCACCAACCCAGGTCCCGATGCTGTCTGTTCCGCTCGTCGCGGGAGAGGGTGACCTTCAGCTTCTCGTCGCCGGGAACCGTCCAGGTGCCCGTCCACATGTAGACGGGGCCCAGGACGTACGTTCCGTCGCCCGTCACGTCGGTGACAATGCCCTCTCTGCCCGCGTCGGCGTCGTACACCTGGTCACCAACCCACACCTTGGGCCTTTTCTCGGTCATACGGCCGACTCGCTCAGCAACTCTGCCCAGACCTGTTTGCCCCAGCGGTACATGTCCGTGCCCCAACGCTCAGCCAGGGCATCGATCAGTAGAAGCCCCCGACCGTTGGTGAGCAGATCGTCACCGGGCTTGACCATCTGTGGCAGTGCGCGGGCTTTGTCGACCACTCCGATCCGTACGAAGCGCTCGCTCGGTCTGGAGACGATGACCCGGATGTTCCGGGTGTTCGTGTGCTTGATCGCGTTGGCCACCAGCTCGGTGACGAGGAGGATTCCGGAGTCCGTCAGCTGCTCCAAGTGCCAGGCGGCTAACGCCGTTTTGACGAACTTGCGTGCTGCCTCGGCGCTTTCCTCCGAAGCGGGGAATGTCTCGGAGTATTCGGGGTGCCCGGTAGGGCGTGGCTGTGCTGACACGATCATCTGGACCTCAGGGGTGTCGGTGTACGACGGCCTTGCCTGAGTCAACGGCCGTGCGGCCGCCGCGAGGAGGAAAAATCCGCCGTGCGTCGATCGAGGCCAACCGGAAATTTCTCGCTACTCACACTTACTCACGGGGCTGAAGTGGCTACCGTGGGTGCATGGAGGGGAACGCGAGCCTCATCAGCGCCATGGGTGAATCGGGCCTCAAACAGGCCGAGTTGGCCGAGGCCGTCAACGACTTCCTGCGCACTCGCGGAGACGAAGGAACGGTGAGCGACCGGACCGTCCGCAACTGGCTCACCGGAAAAACCCGCTGGCCCCACCCCCGTCAACGCGAAGCCTTAGCCTCGGGCTTTCACGAGCGGTGCCGTCTACCGCTTGCTCAGAGACGCGAGAAGTGCTCCTGAACTGCAGCGATGAGACCTGTGGAAGGTCCTGGCCGTTGCTGTCGAAGGAGCACTTCTCAGGTGAAGAGTTCTGACCCATATCCGCATGTCCGCGTCCAGCGTCACGGTGGGGTCGGACGGGTGGGGTGCTGCTGGTCGAGACAGTGCGCAGTACCGGCCCGCGTCAGGCGATAATGATCGTTAGCTGTCTGTGCGTATTACTAGGGGGTCATGTGAGTCTGAGTCCGCGCGAGGTGTTTCTCCGGCTTGTTCATGGGGTGGCCGACGGGAACTCAAGCGAGTTGCCTGACCTGTATGGCGAGGTCACCGATGTCCGGCATCCGATGGCGACGCCGGAGTCCGAGCCGTTGACGAGTCGGCGTGCGCTCCGGGAGCACTTCACGGTGCCGCCGGAAGTTCGGGAGTCCTTGCCGAAGAGGAGTGTCGTCGATGTAGTCGTTCACGAGACCGCCGATCCTGAAGTGATCGTCGCCGAGTTCGCCTACGAGTTCACGTTGCCGGACGACTCCATGGCCAAGGTGCCCTGCATCTTCGTCATGCGCGTGCGGGACGGTCAGATCATCGAGTCACGCGACTACGTCGACCCGATCCGTACGTACACGGCACGCGGGGACCTTGACCGCCTCATCGCGTCGTTGCGCAAGGGCGTTTCCTGACCCCGTGCTTTCCGAGGTGGGCTGTCCAAGAGTTGACCAGAAACACGGAAAGCGCTCTTGACCTGCAACGATAGGACTTTCTGAGGATCCTGTCGGCTGCGAGGGGAAGAGTACTTTCCAGGTGAGAGAGCCCATCGCGTCCTACCCACGTGTCCGTGTCCGGGGTGACGGCCGGCAGGTGGTCTCGCAGGCCGGTGCGGTCCTCTTGGTGGAGACGGTCCGCAAGACCGGTCTTGACCGAGCGATATCCGCGGCACTGGTGCCCTGGCGGAAGCCACGGGCCGTCCACGATCCAGGGAAGATCCTCCTGGACCTTGCGCCGGCGGTCGCGTTGGGAGGGGACGGTCTGGCCGATGCCGGCATGCCACGGGGCCGAGCCGGCCGTCTTCGGCCCCGTGGCATCCGACCCGACGGTCTCCCGCTCGGTCGACACTCTCGCCGCCTGCGGCGACACGGTGATGAGAGCGATCCGCACCGCCCGGTCCGAAGTTCGCGAACGTGTCCGGCGGTTGGCCGGTGAGAGAGCCCCTGATGCGAGCGGAATGGTGACCGTCGGCCTGGACGGAGTGCTGGTGATTGCCCATTCCGACAAGGAGGACGCCGCCCCGACCTGGAAGCGGACCTATGGCCACCACCCGCTGATGGGGTTCGTCGCCCACGGCCCGGGCGGTACCGGGGAACCCATCGCGGCCCTGCTCAGACCAGGCAACTCAGGCTCGAACACCTCCGCCGACCACATCACCGCGGCCCGCCAGGCGCTGGCCCAGTTGCCGATGAAGTACCGGCGCGGGCGGACAGACCCTGATCCGCACCGACTCCGGCGGCGGCACCCATGACTTCGTCGCCTGGCTCGCCCAGCGCGGGCGATGGCTGTTCTACTCGGTCGGCATGGTGATCACCGACGCGATCCACCAGCACGTGCTGGAAGTCCCGGCATCGGCCTGGACTCCTGCCATCGAAGCGGACGGCGAGATCCGCGACGGGGCCTGGGTCGCCGAACTCGCCGGTGACGTCCTGGACGGCCGGCCGAAGGGCATACGACTGATCGTCCGGAAGGAACGGCCGCATCCAGGAGCGCAGTTGAGGATCACGGATGCGGATGGCAAGCGGCGGACCTGCTGTGCCACCAACACCACCGGGCGGCCGATCGCCGAACTCGAACTCCGTCACCGGCTGCGGGCCCGGGCCGAGGACCGGATCCGGGCCGCCCGGACCACCGGCCTGCGCAACCTCCCCTGCACCACACCGACCAGAACCAGGTCTGGCTTGAGGCCGTGCAGATTGCGCTGGACCTCTTGGCCTCGATGCCGATGCTCGCGCTGACCGGCAAGGCCAGATGCTGGGAGCCCCGCCGCCTGCGGCTCCGCCTGTTCACCACTGCCGGACAACTCGCCACCACCGGCCGCCGGCGGATTCTCCGCCTCACCCGTCACTGGCCCTGGAACAGCCACATCACCACCGCCCTCGACCGGCTCGCCCAACTCCCGGCCCCGGCTGACCAGCAGACTCCCCGTCCCAACTAGCAGCACCACCGACCGGAACAGTGGAACCCGGCGCCCACCCGACACGTCAGCCGGGCCACCGACCTGCCCCTCACCTACCGGCCACTGCAAAACAGCCTGCCGACTCCGTCGACAGACCGTCACGCAACATCGAGGCTAAGGGCCGTCCCGTAAATGATCTCCGAATGGACAAGCATGGCCGTCTGGCTGGTGACTTGGCGGTCTATCCAGCGAGGGCGAGGTTGTACAGGCGGGCGATGCCGAGCATGGCGTGGTGCACTCCGTCGCCCTTGAGGCGGCAGTCGCGGAGGATTTTCCAGGTCTTCATGCGGGCGAAGGCGTGCTCGACGCGGGCCCGGACCTGCTTGTGCGAGCGGTTGTGTTCCTGCTTCCAGTCGGGCAGTTCCTCACCGGCCAGGCGGCGGTGCGGCATCACGAGTCCGGTGCCCGGGTAGCCGCCGTCGGCGATCGTCATGGTCTTGCCGACGGCGGCCTTGGCCCCGGATTCCTGCCACGCTCTGCAGTCGTTTCGGTTGCCCGGCAACGGCCGGCCGACCACGACAATCAGACGGGTGTCGGCTTCGATGACGACCTGGTGGTTGGTGGAGTACCGATAGTTCTTGGACTGTTCGGCGATCGTGTGGTCTCGGGTAGGGACGAGGGTGCCGTCCACGATGAGCACTGTGTCCTCGCGGAACCGCTTGCAGGGCCGGAGCGCGAGCGACGGCCCGAGATGGTCGATGATGCGGTCGGCCGCGGACTTCGAGATGCCGAACAGCGGGGCCAGCTGGCGCAGCGTCAAGTTCGTGCGCCAATACGCGGTCACCAGCACACGCGGTCCTCCAGCGGCAGGCTCCAAGGACGGCCTTTGCGCACCGGCTCCGCGCCTTCGCGGCGTAGCGCGGCAATCAACTTGCGGAAGCAGGACGGGCTCAGCCCGGAGAACGGGGTTATCCAGGAGGGCTCCGACGCCGTGATCACACCAGCCACGGCAAGATCGTCTCACCCGCCGTCCCGCCTCACGAAGGTGTCGGGGAATCCCCGGCCGCGCGTCGCTGTCCGGGCCACAGGTCGTCATACGCGGCGTCCATGAACTCCACCTGCGGACCGCGCAGTGCCGACGCGTCGGCTATCTCGCCTCGGGCCGCCTCAGCGAGGCGCGCCGCATAACGATACGTAGCGCCCCGCAGGGGCTCGCTTCTGGCCGCCAGGTCGATCTCCGCCTGCGCAAGCCACAGGTCATCGACGAGCTGGTCGACCACGGGATCCGCTGTGGTCCCGCCCCTGAGCGGGCGCGTGGGCGCCGCCTTCTTCACCTGCGACGCGATGCTCAGGAACTTCAGGATCACGTTCTTCAGCTCCGCACGGTGCGCAGCCGACTCCTGGATCTCAAGCTGTCGGGCGCTCGCTCGCGACACCAGATACTGGCCAAACAGCGACCCGCCCGCGCCGAGCGCAACACCGGCTAGAGACAACAGCGCCGGCCCCAAGGTTCCCCATGATCCCATGACAGGAGTCTCTCAACTCACCGCTTGAGAGCGACGGGCTGCCCACGGACCACCCGCACCGGGGCAGTTACGGGACGGCCCTTAGTTCCGGGGTTAGAAGGCCAGCTCAAGGACGCTTTGCACCACTAGCCCAAGAGCAACGCAGAAAAGACCGAGCACCTGCTCACGCAAGCCTCGAATCGTGGCCCGCTTCGACTCTTGATCAATGTCGGCGATACGAGCCTGAAGATCTTCTCCTAGGCGCTGGTCTTCCTGGCCTCGGACTTTCGCCTCCTTGCCCAGATCGTGTTGCACGTCCTGGGCAAGCTTGAAGACACGGTTCAAGCGGTTCTCAATCTCGACCCTGAAGGCCTCGGTATCCTGCACGGGGTCCGGCAGCCGGCCGAACTGAACGAGCCCGCTGGCGCTCCCTGCAAACTCGACGGACAGAGCCGTACCAAGGGCGTGAGTCACGGCCGGTCGAGGGCGTCGAAGGAGACGCCGAAGCAGACGTTCAAGGGCAGTCCGAACCTGCCGGGCCACTTCGACTTCAGTCGCCAGCACGCTGCTGAAGAAGCGATCGCCGGGAGCTGAGGAGTCCTTGAACGTCTTGTAGAGGCCAGTCGCAGACGCAACCAACCCGAGCGTTTGAAGCAGGATGCTAAAGATCGTGAACGCAGTTTCAAGCACCGGATCATCTTCATTCTCCGACCGTGATCAAGTGTGCTGATCACGCAAACTGTCGGGGCCTGCCAGGCCATGCAATCTGCCAAGCGATCGCCGTGTGGCGCACGACTCTTGCCAGGTCAGAGCGCCCTTTGGATGGGGCGACCGGCTCACCCGGCTTACGTACTACAGGCAACACACTCCAGGCACCCCGCCACCACACGTCCGCTGTTACGACTTGCTCTGAGGGACACCCGGCCGTCGTGGCTGACTGTCGTCGGCTGAGGCTCAGGAGTTCCAGAGCCCAGTCTCGGTCCAGGGTGCTCCGGAGCGAAGAAGTCGTGCCATTCGCGTGCCAGGTCCTGCGGGGAATCACGGGGAACAGCAGGGAATTGCGCAAGTGTGTCCAGAGTCCCAGCGCTGCTCCGCCGCAGATCAATCTGGCAACTGCCGCCAGAAGACCCGAGCTTCCCAAGCTGAGAGTCATGCCGCGCAGCCGAGCCTAGGCCGTAGGGTCCCCCAAAAGGGGAGAGATGACGTCTCTAGCGATCACATGGACGCTGTTCAGTCACGGCTGGGCTTCCGTCAAGGTTGCCGACGATCACGGCCAAGGCGAGGCCATGGCTTCTTACGTCACGGACGGACCGGAACAGTTCCTCTATGGCATCGCCAGGCTCGTTCTTGGTGACGTGGACACCCGCGCCGAGTTGGAGGGGGAGCCGCAGGTGTACCGGTGGTTCTTCCACAGGGATGGTTCTGCGGTCGATGTTCGCCTGCTCCTGGCTGACGACGACCAGGCGCCGGACGACTCAGGGAAGGTTCTGTGGTCAGGCCGCCACACCGTCACGGCACTTGCACGATCTGCCGTCCGTGCCTTCGACCGGATCGATCGCGAGCAGGGTGAAGAGTCCTACGAGACTCATTGGGGTCGGCCCTTTCCCCGGACCGAACTCGAAGCCCTGCGAGCCGCGATGAGGGCACACCAGCGCAGCCACACCAGGTCCCTGACACCACCAAGTGGCAGCGGCGAGGCGGGCTGATGAGTGGAGGCCTGAACCCTCTCCGGGCCGTCCGAGGTCGCTCGACAGTGACCGAAGACGGCCAGCGACGGCTACCAGGCGCACGGGCTGACTGCTCCTGGCCGGCAAAAACCCAGCTCCCCAAGATCCCCGACAACACCCAGAACATCTTGACCCCGTTCAGGGTGGCCGGACTTGATGGCAGCGAGCATCCGGCGGTAGTCCTTGCGGACCCCGGCGTGGCTGTCGGCAGGCGAAGGCGCTTGAGTCTCCAGCAGGGGGAGACATGAAGGTGGGTGCATGGACGGCGACACGCTCTACTCGATCGGTGAACTGGCTCGGCGGACCGGGCTCACGGTCAAGACCGTTCGGTTCTACTCCGATCGCGGGATCGTGGCGCCGATGGACCGCAGCCCGGCTGGCTACCGCCTCTACGGCATCGACGCCGTCGCACGCCTGGACCTCGTAAGGACCCTGCGCGAACTGGGACTTGACCTCTCCACGATCCGCCAGGTCGTGGACCGTGAGCTCTCGCTTCCCGAGGTCGCCGCGGCGCACGCCGAGGCGCTGGCCGTGCAGATCCGCGTCCTGCGCCTGCGGTGCGCGGTGCTGACGGCGGTGGCCGAGCGCGGGTCCACACCTGAGGAGACGGAACTCATGCACCGGCTGGCCCAGCTCTCAGAGGACGAACGCCGACGTCTGATCGGCGATTTCCTCGACGCCGTATTCGGCGGTCTCGACGACGCCGCCCCCGCGTTCGCCGGGGTCATGCGCTCCATGACCCCCGAACTGCCCGACAACCCGGAGCCTGAACAGGTCCAGGCGTGGGTGGAGTTGGCCGAACTGTCCCTGGACCCGGATTTCCGCACCTCCGTGCGGCGGATGGCCGAGCAGCAAGCGGCCGAGCAGCTCCGAAGCGGTACGACGGTCCCGCGCCGCGACATCGCCGCGGCCGTCCGCGACCAGGCCGGCGAGGCTCTGACCGCCGACATCGATCCGGCCTCACCCCAGGCCGATCCGTTCGTCGCGGCGTTCACGGCACACTACGCGCACCTCCTCGGCCGCCCCGACGACGCCGAGCTCCGCCGGCGGCTGGTGATTCGGCTGGAGAGTGTGAACGACCCTCGCAGGGAGCGATATCTCCAACTGCTCGCGGTGGTCAACGGCTGGCCGGCCCCGGAGAGTCTGGCTCCGGTGTTCGACTGGTCCGTCCAGGCTCTGCGCGTCCGCACACCGCGGCGCACGAGTCCCTGAGGGCCACGGGACGACGCCCCCACCGGTCGTCACCGGCGGGGGCGTCACTCTGCTGACCGAGGGGGGCTCAGGCCAGCAGGTCAATGCAGTCGAACGACGTGCCCGGGCTGAGGAATCCCGAGCCCGTCGAACCACTGACGACATTGATCTTCAGCACGTTGTATTGCGTCGCGTCCGAACTCCACGCACTGGAGGGGACGTTGAAAACGAACGTGTGGTTGTTTCCGCGGTACGAACCCGTGGTGAGATCGCGCGTCGAGGGCTGGGTGGGAGG
>NZ_JBLTJC010000037.1:0-46265 GCF_048158785.1 Streptomyces colwelliae
GACCGGCCCCGTACGGCGGCCCCGTCATCCCGTCGCCGCCGAATCCCCGCGGCGCCCACACCACCCCGGCCGCTCCCGCTCCCGCACGCGGCCGCCCCGATCCGTACGGCACCCCGCGCCACCCCGGTGAATGGTGACCAACACCGCACACCACGGCCCGACTTGAGCCAGCCACTGCCGTAGCCGTCAAGTGGCCCTACGGCAGGCTCAGTTGGGTGCGCCCGGCGGCACCCTGGGCAGCGGATCGACCCGCACCGACCCGGCATCGGCCAGGAAGGCCCGGATCAACTCGCCCGCCTCACGCGCCTGTTCCTCGCCCTGGCACCGCAGCTCCGTCCCGAGGCGCCGCACGGCACCCCGCAGCGACATGCGGACCGGCGCGTGGAGAGCCGTGTCGTCGAGCAGGGTCAGCAGGTGGTTCAGGAGGGTCCAGTCGGCCGCGTGTTGCACGGCGGCCCCGCCGGGCAGCTCGACGGGTACCGGGTCGGTACGGCGCCAGGTGGCGGCGAGGAGTGCGTCGACGATGTCGGTGACACCGGGCGCCGCGGGGTCGGCCGCATGCTGCCAGGCCACGCGGTTGAGCCGGGCCGGGTCCAGCAGGTCCTCCGTGACCAGCGCGGTCGCGACCCGTACGGCCTCCAAGGGGTCGAAGATCCGCCCGGCACCGGTGTCGAGGTACTGATCCGTCCGGTCGTAGCGGATCGCGGGCGGGGTGAGGGTGTCCAACACCGAGCCGGGCAGGGCGAGTTGCTCGGCCCGCAGCAGTTCGGCGAGGCGGGTCAGCGCCGTGTGCTGAGTGGCCGCGTCGACCCCTTGTGCACCCCGGCCGTCCTCGCCCGCGAGGCCGTACGCGTAGCGCACCCCACCCACCAGCCGGGCCACGGCCGTCACCTCGTGCCGGTGCAGAAGGTGCAACAGGACGGCCCGTTCCTCCAGTTCACCGGTCTGCCGGTCGGGCGGCAGCACCCCGCGGCAGAAGCCGTCCAGTGCGATACGGCGGACCCGCAGCATCGTCTCCAGCGCCTGGAGGGCGTCCGGCCCGCTGACCCAGGTCACGGCGTCGGCGTGCGCGGCGCTCGGGCCCTGGGCGTCCTCGTCGGAGAGGTAGATCAGGCCCGACTCGGCCGCGTCGGCGCGCAGTTGGACGAGCGCGGTCTCCTCCGCGCCTTCACCGAACCGGCCGTAGCCATGCGCGACCAGGAAGTGGTCCCACGGCCCGAGTCCCGTGCCGTACGCGGCGGACAGATCGAGGTCGCCCTCCTCCGTGACCTGGACGCGCGCGTGCGGGTAGTCCATGACGGACGGCTCGGGGTGCTGCGTACTGGCGAAATTGTGCATGAAGCCGAGGGCGTGGCCGATCTCGTGCGCGGCGAGCTGACGCAGCCGGGCGAGCACCAACTCCTCGACGGCGGCGAGCCGTTCGGCCTCGTCCGGGCGGCCGTACGGTGCGAGGAGGGACTCGCCGAGCGCGCGGACCTGTTCGACGCGCTGGGAGCCGAGTCGTACCCGGGCGTGCAGGATCTCGCCGGTGCGCGGGTCGGTCAGGCCCTGGCCGAGGGACCAGCCGCGGCCCGCCCGGTGCACCCAGACCACCCCGTTGACGTCGGAGTCGTAGGGGTCGAAGCCGTCGTCGCCGGGTTCGACCCGGTAGGCGTCGGGGAGTCCGATCCGGGCGAAGGCCTGCTGCCACCAGTTGCCGCCCTCGACGACCGCCGAGCGGAACGGCTCCGGGACGGCCGGGTCGATCCGGAAGACGATCGGGGCGCCGCCGGGTTCCGCGCGGAAGCGGGGCTGGAGCTTGACCTGGGTGCTCGCCCGACCGACGAGGCCGTGGTCGGCGTAGCCCATGCCGTAGCCTCCCGAGGCGGGGTGGTAACGCCGGACGGGCAGCGGGGACGCGGGCAGCCGCAGCAGGTTCAGCTGCTGGACGACGGTGAGGGCGCGCGGGTCGGCGGCGACCGCCCGGACCGCCGGTCCCCGGCCGGGACCTCGGAAGGTGAGCAGCGCGGGCAGCCGGACGGCGGTGGGGCCGGTGCGGCTGTCGGCGACGAGCGGGAGGCTCGTGGACGCGTCGACCGTGTAGTCGCCCTGCTCGCGGGCGTGCAGATGCTCGGCGATCGCGTCGTGGTCGGCGACGACGAGCCCGGTCGCGTCCACGACCGCCGCGCCGTTCTCCTCGCGCAGCACGGGCCCGCTCCACAGCACGGACAGCGCGAACGACTCGTCCCCGGCCCGTACGGCGGCCGCGTCGCCGGAGGTCAGGAAGTGCTTGTTGCGGACGGCGAACAGGACCCGGTCGCCGACCCGGCGGAACTCGGCGAGCCATGTCCTGCCCGCCTTCCCCCGGTCCAGCCAGAGGTCGCTGGAGCCCAGGCCCTGGGAGAGGGAGACGGAGAGGAGGAAGGGTTCGTCGAAGTGGCGGATGCCCAACAGCAGCCGGTCCGAACGGAGTTCGGGGTCGGGGATCAGATCGATGAAGTCGGCTTCGCCGGGCATGCGGGGGCCTTTCGGTTGAGCAACGTCGAGTTGATGTTGTCAGGCCCCTGCCTCCAGCACCGCGTTGGCTCGTTGTTACGGTGCACCGGTGTCTGAATCTTCACGCGATACTCCCGCAGGCGCCGGTTGGGGCGCCGGGGAGCGCGGCGCGTATCAGCAGCTCATGCCGTCCCACGTCAAGAAGGTCTCGTGGCTCGACCCGAGGACCCTGTGGGCCGCACGCAACGGTGTGCTGGCGTCCTGGTTCGGGGACCCGACCGGCGACACCCGCAGCCGTTGGGTGGCGCAGCGCGCGGCCGCCGGAGCAGCCGCCGACAAGGTGATCCGGCGCGACGATCCCGACACCTTCTCCTTCATGGTCATCGGTGACACCGGCGAGGGCGACGATCCTCAATACGCCGTCGTACCGGGCTTTCTGAAGGCCAGTCAGGAAACGGCCTTCGCGGTCGTCGCCAGTGACGTCATCTATCCCGTCGGCACCGCGGACGACTACGAGACGAAGTTCTTCCGCCCGTACCAGGCCTATCCGGCGCCCATCTACGCGATACCCGGCAACCACGACTGGTACGAGGATCTCGGCGGTTTCATGCGCGTCTTCTGCGACGACGCGCCCGCGCTGCCCGCGCCGAAGGCGCCGCGCCCTCTGACGCGCGCCTGGTGGCGGTCGCTGCTGTGGCACCACCCGCGCCCGTCCGACGGTGAACGCCTGGACAAGGCCCGGGAGTTGCGTTCCTCGCCGGTCCAGCAGGCCGTGCAGCCGGGCCCGTACTGGGCGATCGACGCGGGACCGGTCCGCATCATCGGTATCGACACGGGCCTCTTGGGCACGATCGACGCCGAACAGGGCGCCTGGCTGCGCGAGGTGGCGAAGGGGCCCACGCCGAAGATCCTCATCACCGGTTCACCCCTGTACGTGGACGGCGAGCACCATCCCTGCGCCATCGAGGGCGGCGGTACGGTCGACGGCATCGTCAGCGATCCGGCCCACCACTTCGTCGCCGCGATAGGCGGCGACATCCACAACTACCAGCGCTATCCGGTCCAGTTGGCGGACGGCCGCACCCTCCAGTACGTGGTCTCGGGCGGCGGCGGCGCGTTCATGCACGCGACCCACACCGTGCCGCGCGTCGACATCGGACACGTCACCGAGCAGGACTTCCGCTGCTATCCGCTGCGCGGCGACTCCCTCGCCTTCTACAGCCGGCTGTACGGCCGCCGACTGCACCTGCGCCGCTTCTTCACCCTCACCGAGGCCGAGGCGTCGGCCGTGATCTGCGAGCGCCTCGGCATCCCGCCGACCCGCACCCCGGGCCCGCCCGTCCGGATCACCCGTCGCATCCGCCTGGTCGCGAGCCTGCTGGGCGCCGGGGGCCGTCCCGACCGCCGCTCGCGCTTCCGCCTCCCGGTGCGCAAGATCTACACCCAGCTCTTCTCGCCCGGCTCGGTGACGTACAGCCCGCCGTTCTTCAAGTGCTTCCTGCGGCTGGACGTCACCCCGGACGCGATCCGCCTGCGCTGTTTCGCGGCCACCGGCAACCACGCCCAGGAGATCGACCCGCCGGTCGAGGACGAGATCACCATCCCGCTGCGCTGATCACCCGCCCGCAATGTTCTCCTGTCACCATCAGGACAGAACAGAACCGACGTACGACCGCCGGAGGAGCCCGTGCCGCCCACCTCACGCCCGCTGCGGAAGCTGGGCTTCCTCACGATCGGCCTCTTCGACGAGGCCGATCCGCGCCGGGGCCACGAGTCGACGCTGGAGATCATCGAACTGGGCGAGCGCCTGGGCTTCGACAGCGCGTGGCTGCGCCACCGCCATCTCCAGTACGGCATCTCCTCCCCCGTCGCGGTCATGGCGGCGGCCTCGCAGCGCACCAGCCGTATCGAACTCGGCACGGCGGTGATCCCGCTCGGCTGGGAGAACCCGCTGCGGCTGGCGGAGGATCTGGCGACCGTCGACATCCTGTCCGGGGGCCGCATCAACCCGGGTGTGAGCGTCGGCCCGCCGATGCACTTCGACCAGCTCAAGGAGGCGTTGTACCCCGACACCGCCGACGTCGAGGACTTCAGCTACGAACGGGTGCGCCGCCTCCTGGACTTCGTGCGGGGCGAGCCGGCCACCGACTTCAGCGGGGTCGTGGGTTTCGAAGTGTTCTCGGACCGGGTGCAGCCGCACTCGCCCGGTCTGGGCCGTCGCCTCTGGTACGGCGGTGGCAGCGCGGGCTCGGCGAGGTGGGCCGGCGAGCACGGGATGAACTTCCTGACGAGCAGTGTCGTCAAGGCCGAAGGGCCGGACGAGTCAAGGGACTTCGCCGAGATCCAGCTCTCCCACATCCGTACGTTCCGCGCCCACCACCCCGACGGCGACGCCGCCCGCGTCTCCCAGGGCCTGGTGGTCATCCCGACCGACTCCGCGTCGCCCGAACAGCGCGCGAGGTACGAGGAGTTCGCCCGCAAGCGCACTCCCCGTACGACGTCACCGCAGGGACCGGCCCGGCTGATGTTCGCGCCGGACATCGTCGGCACCTCGGAGGAGATCGCCGAACTCCTGCACGCGCACGCCGCGTTCAGGGAGATCGACGAGGTGGCGTTCGCGCTGCCGTTCACCTTCGAGCACGAGGACTACGTGCAGATCCTCACGGACATGGCGACGAAGCTGGGGCCGGCGCTCGGGTGGAAGCCCACCGTCTGACCTCGGTGTCACCAGCGGCCGGGCTCGGTACCGACGATCGGGTCCGAGAGCTTGCCGTCGACGCCGACCGGTATGTCGCCGGTGAGCATCACGCGGTGCATGGTCCGCGGGAAGCCGAGGTGGGCGTTGTCGCTGGGGGCGAGGTGGATGGTGGCCCGGTTGTCCCAGAAGGCCACGCTGCCCGGCTCCCAGCGGAACCGGACCGTGTACTCGGGCCGGGTCGCCTGCGCGAGCAGCATCTCCAGGATCGCGGCGCTCTCCGCGCGGGAGACGTCGGTGATCTGCTCCAGGTAGTAGCCGTTGACGAACAGCACCCGCTCCCCCGTCTCGGGGTGCACCCGTACCAGCGGGTGCACCGAGGCGACCTGGTGGTCCAGGAGGTGGCGGACGTACGCGTCGTCGCCGGGCCGCGGCTGATAGCCGACGCCGAGCCGGTGCTCGGCCCGCAGCCCGTCCACGAACTCCCGTACCGGCTGCGACAGTCCGGCGTACGCGGCCGCCAGATTCGCCCAGGTGGTGTCGCCGCCGTACGGCGGGACGGTCTCCGCGCGCAGGATCGTCGCGGCGGGCGGGTCGACGCGGGCGCCGTGGTCGCAGTGCCAGCCGCGCAGGAGTGTGTGCCTGCGCCGCTCCAGCCACTCCTCGTGCTCCATGCCGAACCGGCCGCCCAGCTCCAGCCGGTCGGCGGTCGTCTCGACCTCGGGGAAGCCGGCCGGTGACGCGCCGCCGCGCCGCCCGAGCACGACCGGTTCCCCGAACCTGCGCGCGAACGCCACATGCCCGGCGTGATCGAGCCGTTGGTCCCGGAAGAACACGACCTTCCAGCGCAGCACCGCCGCCCGGATCGCGGCGACCACGGCGTCGTCGAGTTCACCGGCCAGGTCGACACCGGTGATCTCGGCCCCGATGTGCCCGGAGGCCGGCCGCACCTCCATGCCGTCCACCCGCACCGTCCCGTCCGTCGTCGTACCGCTGCTGTCCGTGGTCATACGTGCTCCGTCGTCCGTGCTCGATGGGTCGTCCGTACCTGGTCGTACCCAGGTCGTACCGATTCCAAGGAAGATCGTGTCAGCGATCCCCGCACAGGGCGACAGAGGTTCCGGTCGCCCATACTGGGTGTACCGCACAGTCAAGGGAAGGCCCGACCGTGATCAGCATCCCGACGCACACGCTCAACGACGGCACGAAGATCCCCGCCATCGGCCTGGGTACCTGGCCGATGGACGACGCGACGGCCGAGGAGGCCGTCGACGGCGCGTTGCGCATGGGCTATCGCCTGGTGGACACGGCGACGAACTACCGCAACGAGACCGGCGTCGGCCGTGGCATCGCCCGCAGCGGGGTGCCGCGCGAGGAGATCGTCGTGACGACGAAGCTGCCGGGCCGCCACCACGGCTACGACGAGACCCTCGCCTCCTTCGAGGAGTCCCGGGCGCGGCTCGGCGTGGAGTACGTGGACCTGTATCTGATCCACTGGCCGCTGCCCCGCGTCGGCAAGTTCGTCGATTCCTGGAAGGCGATGATCAAGCTCCGTGAGGAGGGTCTCGTCCGGTCGATCGGCGTCTCGAACTTCACCCCCGGGCACATCGAGCAGTTGGAGAAGGAGACCGGCGTCCTGCCCTCCGTCAACCAGATCGAGCTGCACCCTCTGTTCCCGCAGGACGAACTGCGTGCCTTCGATGCCGAGAAGGGTGTTCTCACGGAGAGTTGGAGCCCTCTCGGACGCGGTTCCGAGCTCTTGAACGACCCCACTGTCGTGACCGTCGCCGAGGCCTTCGGCGTGACACCCGGCCAGGTGGTGCTGCGCTGGCACACGCAGCTCGGGGCCCTTCCGATCCCCAAGTCGGCGGACCCCGACCGGCAGCGCGCGAACCTCGACATCTTCGGCTTCGAGCTCGGCCCGGCCCAACTGTCCGCCATCGCCGACCACTTGCCGCAGCGGCTGGGCGGGGACCCGGAGACGCACGAGGAGTTCTGAGCGCCCGAGGAATCGCGGAGGTGGCCGGGAGCTTCGGGAGTCTGAGGGTTCAGGGTGCGGATGTTGGCGTTTCTGCCCCCAACTCGCCTTCCCTGCCTCTATGTTCACGGCGGATGCTCACGATCTCATCGGAAGGTTCCCGTATGCGCACCGCGTTCCGTACCGCCGTGACCGGGTCGGTGGCCGCCGCCGCTCTGCTGGTCGGCACCGCCGCCCAGGCGACCCCGGCGGGGCCCGGAGTCACCGCCCGGCTGATCAGCCAGACGACGATCGGCGACACCGACTACACCCTGCGCGAGATCACCATTCCGCCCGGCCAGGCAACCGGCTGGCACTACCACGACGGTCCCCTCTACGGCATCGTCAAGCAGGGCACGCTCAGCCACTTCGACTCCAGCTGCGCCTCCGACGGCGTGTACCGGGCGGGCAGCCCCATCCAGGAGCCGGCCGGTTCGGGCAATGTGCACATCGGACGCAATCTGGGGAACGTCCCTCTCGTCCTCGACGTGTTGTACGTCCTGCCGCACGGATCGCCGTTCTCGGAGGACGCGCCGAACCCCGGGTGCCCCTTCGAGTAGGCCCGCCCGGTCGGCGAACGGTCCGGTCAGTCCGGAGGCAGCGGCTGTTCGGCCCAGATGGTCTTGCCGCCGTCGGTCTGCCGGCTGCCCCACCGCTGGGTGAGCTGGGCGACGAGGAGGAGTCCGCGTCCACCCTCGTCGTAGGCGTGGGCGCGGCGCAGATGCGGTGAGGTCGAACTGCCGTCGGAGACCTCGCAGATGAGGGCGCGGTCGCGGATCAGGCGGAGCTGGATGGGCGGTTCGCCGTACCGGATGGCGTTGGTGACGAGTTCGCTGACGACGAGTTCGGTGACGAAGGACTCCTCGTCCAGTCCCCACGCGGTGAGTTGCTCGGTGGCGGACTGCCGGGCCCCGGCCACGTGCGCGGGGTCGGGGTCGATGTCCCAGGTGGCGACCCGGTCGGCGCCCAGTGCGCGGGTGCGCACCAGCAGCAGAGCCACGTCGTCGCTGGGCTCCTCCGGCATCACGGCCTTCAGCACCGAGTCGCACAGTTCGTCCAGCGACTCGGCGGACGCGGTGAGCGCGCGGCACAGTTCGGCGGTGGCGTGGTCGACGTCGCGGTCGCGGTCCTCGATCAGGCCGTCCGTGTACAGGGCGACGACGGCGCCCTCGGGCAGCTCCAACTCCACTGCCTCGAAAGGGAGTCCGCCGACACCGAGCGGTGGTCCGGCGGTCATGGGGACGAGGCTCGCGGTCCCGTCGGGCAGGACGACGGCCGGCGGTGGATGCCCGGCGGCGGCCATGGTGAGGCGGCGCGAGACCGGGTCGTAGACGGCGTAGAGGCAGGTGGCGCCGAGTTCCGCGACCTCGTCGCCGGTGTCGTCCGTCGCGAGGTGGGTGACCAGGTCGTCGAGGTGGGTGAGGAGTTCGTCGGGCGGCAGGTCCACGTCGGCGAGGGTGCGGACGGCCGTGCAGAGCCGGCCCATGGTCGCCGAGGACGGGATGCCGTGTCCGACGACGTCGCCGACGACCAGGGCGACCCGGCTGCCGGACAGCGGGATGACGTCGAACCAGTCGCCGCCGATGCCCGCGAGCGATCCGGAGGGCAGGTAGCGGTGGGCCACCTCGACGGCCGCCTGCCCGGGCAAGTCCCTGGGCAGCAGGCTGCTCTGGAGGGCGAGCGCGGTGGAGCGCTCCCGGGCGAAACGGCGCGCGTTGTCGATGCAGACGGCGGCGCGGCTGGCCAACTCCTCGGCGAGTACGGCGTCGTCGGCGACGTAGTCGTCCGGGTGGGCCATGCGGACCCCCACCGCGACACCGAGCGTGGTGCCCCGCGCCCGCAACGGCACCGCGATCATCGAGTGGACCCCCTTGCGGTGCGAAATCCCCTCGGGCGAGCGGGCGTTGCGGTCCTCGACCCAGCGGACGAAGTCCGGTTCACCGGCCTGACTGCGCACCGCCCGTCCCTCGCGCAGGGCTCGCACGGGCGGCGAGAACGGCGGGTAGACGTCCGTCTGCCCCAGGGGTACGGCGGCGTCCGGCGCGCCCTCGGTGACGGAGCCGTGGGCGACGCGCCGCAGCACGATCTCGCCGTCCGGGGCCGGCGGTGGTTCGTCCGCGCCGAGCACCCACGGGAGCAGGTCCACGCTGGCGAAGTCGGCGTAGCGCGGCACGAGGATCTCCACCAGTTCCTCGGCGGTGCGGACCACGTCGAGGGTGGTGCCGATGCCGACCGCCGCCGCGTTCAGCAGGGCCAGCCGCTGTTGGGCGAGGTACTGCTCGGTGCTGTCGAACGCCGCGAGGGCGACCGCGGTCACGCAGCCGGAGTCGTCCTTGAGGGGCCACATCTCGATGCTCCAGGCGTGCTCCCGGTTCAGGGCGGGAGCGCCCGCCCAGCTGTTGTAGCGGACCGGTCTGCCCGTCTCGGCGGCCAGGCGCAGGTTGGCCAGGAAGCTCCGGCTGTGATCGGCGTCCTCGACGCTCTCCGGGAAGAACCGGCCGATCAGGACGTCCTCGGGCACTCCCATCACGCGGCAGGCGACGTCGTTGAGGCGGAGGTAGCGCTGCTCGGTGTCGAAGACGGACAGCGACATCGACGCCTGCTGGAAGGCCTGCTCGGCCAAGGTGGGCGCGGGTGTGGGTTCGAGTGCGGGTCGGGGTTCGGCGGTGAGGACGTATCCGTGCGGTGCGCCGTCCGCGCCGAGCACCGGGCAGGCCCGCACGGTGAGCGGGAGCGGGGATCCGTCCCGGTGCCGTAGGACCAGGGGTCCCTCCAGCGCGGCCACGGCCGTGGTGGAGGGAGGTTCGGCGAGGAGTGCCCCCACCGACCGGCCCACGGCCTCCTCGGCCGGGTATCCCGTCAGTGTCCGGGCACCGTCGCTCCACCCCGTCACGATGCCTCGGGCATTGATGACCGCTGCGGCGGAGGCCTGCTCCATATCGTCCAGGATGGTCCTATTACCGCGCCGCAACAACCGCGCTACGGCATTTGTGGCCCCTGTGTCACTTCCGGTGGGCGCGGAGTGCGGCGAGGGCCCGGTCGGCGTGGGTGTTCATCCGCAGTTCGCTGGAGACGACCTCCAGGATCGTGCGGTCCTCGCCGATGACGAAGGTGGCCCGCTTGGTGGGCGCCAGCGAGAACCCGCGCTTCACCCCGAACCGCTCCCGGATCGTGCCGTCGGCGTCCGAGAGCAGCGGCATGCCGAGGGTGTGCTTCCCGGCGAACTCCTGCTGCTTGTCGACGGAGTCGCCGCTGATGCCCACGGGCCGCGCGCCGACGGCCGCGAACTCGGCGGCCAGATCACGGAAGTGGCAGGCCTCGGTGGTGCAGCCGGGAGACAGGGCGGCCGGATAGAAGAAGAGCACCACCGGCCCCTCGGCGAGCAGTTCCGTGAGGCTGCGCTCGGCACCGGTCTCGTCCGGCAGCGTGAAGTCCTCGACCTTGTCACCGACGTTCAGGCGTCCCGTCATGACCGTCCCTCCCCATTCTTCGCGACACTACGGGCCCACAGTACGAGGGGTACCTGCAACGGCAGACGCCCGATGGCCGCCGCTTTCTGCGGGGTCGGGCGGTCCCGCCAGTCCAGCGCCATCTTCACGTTGGCGGGGAACACGCCCACGAAGAATCCCGCCGCGGCCAGCGCGGCCGTACGCCGGGTACGCGGCACCGCGATCCCCGCGGCCAGCGCCAGTTCGACGACACCGCTCGCGTACGTCCAGGCGCGGGGCGACCCGGGCAGGGAGCGCGGGATCGTCGCGTCGAACTGTCGCGGCGAGGCGAAGTGGGCGACCCCCGCGGTCGCCAGCAGACCGGCGAGCAGCAGCGACGAGCGTTCGGACCGTGGCACGGTTCCTCCTCTGATGGCCTGCCGCGCGATGTTACTCCACGGTAGAAGGGCGGCGACGGTCGGCCTTGTCCAGCGGTGACGGTTGACCTTGTCCATAGGTGAGGCCCGACGGTCGTGCGGAGACGAACGAGAGGAACCCGCATGAACGTGCGCTGCCTGATCCTCGACATCGGCGGTGTCCTGGAACTCACTCCCCGCACGGGCTGGCTCCCCCGCTGGGACGAGCGCCTCGGCCTCTCCCCGGGCACGGCGGACCGACGACTGACCGACGTGTGGGAGGCCGGAGAGATCGGGACCATCACCGAGAACGAGGTGCGCGACCAGGTGGCCGCCCGGCTGGGACTCGGCCCGGTGGACACCGAGTCCTTCATGGCCGACCTGTGGGACGAGTACCTGGGCACCCCGAACACCGGACTCATCGACTACGTGGCGGGACTGCGTCCGCACTGCCGGCTGGGCATCCTCAGCAACAGTTTCGTGGGCGCCCGTGAGCTGGAGTCGACGGCGTACGGCTTCGACCGGCTGGTCGACGAGATCGTCTACTCGCACGAGACCGGCGTCCGCAAGCCCGACCCCCGGGCCTTCGCCATCACCTGCGCCCGACTCCAAGTGCGGCCCGGCGACTGCCTGTTCGTCGACGACTTCACTCCCAACATCGAGGCCGCCCGTGCCGCCGGGATGCAGGCGCACCTGTTCGAGGGCAACGCCGGCACGGTCGCGCGGATCACCGCACATCTGGACCCTACAGTTTCGGTCTGACCTTTGATATGTTTCGCAACCGGAACCGGAGAAGGGTCCACATTCCATGGACTTTGAGCTGACCGAGGACCAGGAGACGATCCGCAAGTCCGTCGCCGGACTGCTGCGCGACTTCGACGACCAGTACTGGATGGAGAAGGACCAGGCGCACGAGTTCCCGACGGAGTTCTACGACACCGTCGCGGGCGGCGGCTGGCTCGGGATCACGATCCCGGAGGAGTACGGCGGCCACGGCCTCGGCATCACCGAGGCCAGCCTGCTGCTGGAAGAGGTGGCACGCTCGGGCGGCGGGATGAACGCGGCCAGCGCGATCCATCTGTCCATCTTCGGCATGCATCCGGTGGTGGTGCACGGCTCCGAGGAGCTGAAACGGCGGACGCTCCCGCGCATCGCCTCCGGCGACCTGCACGTCTGCTTCGGCGTCACCGAACCGGGCGCGGGACTCGACACCGCGAGCATCACGACGTACGCGCGACGGGACGGCGGCCACTACGTCGTCAACGGCCGCAAGGTGTGGATCTCCAAGGCCGTGGAGTCGGAGAAGATCCTGCTGCTGACCCGCACCAGCAAGGCGGACGAGGTCGCCAAGAAGACCGACGGGATGACCCTGTTCCTGACGGACATCGACCGCGACCGGATCGACATCCGCCCGATCCCGAAGATGGGCCGCAACGCCGTCACCTCGAACGAACTCTTCATCGACGACCTGCGCATCCCGGTCGAGGACCGCGTCGGCGAGGAGGGCCAGGGCTTCCGCTACCTCCTCGACGGCCTCAACCCGGAGCGCATGCTGATCGCCGCGGAGGCCCTCGGCATCGGCCGGGCCTCGCTCGACAAGGCCGTGCAGTACGGCAAGGAGCGCATCGTCTTCGGCCGGCCCATCGGCATGAACCAGGCCATCCAGTTCCCCCTCGCGGACTCCCTCACCCGCCTCGACGCGGCCGAGCTCGTGCTGCGCAAGGCGACGTGGCTGTACGACAACGGGAGGCCCTGCGGGCGGGAGGCGAACACCGCCAAGTACCTGTGCGCCGACGCCGGGTTCACGGCCGCCGACCGGGCCGTGCAGACGCACGGCGGCATGGGCTACTCCGAGGAGTACGCCGTGGCCCGCTACTTCCGCGAGGCCCGCCTCATGCGCATCGCACCGATCAGTCAGGAAATGATCCTGAACTACCTGGGATCACACACGCTGGGACTCCCGAGGAGCTACTGAATGACCGACAGCACAGGGCTGTTCGACCTCACGGGCCGGTCGGCGCTGGTCACCGGCGCCGGGGGCGGCATCGGTTCCGCGGTCGCCGAGGCCCTGGCGCGCGCGGGTGCCGCGGTGCTGGTGACCGACGTCGACGAGTCGGCCGCCGCGGCCGTCGCGGGGAAGATCAGCGCCGCGGGCCTGACGGCGGACAGCGCCGCACTCGACGTACGGGACCGGCCCGCCGCCGACGCGGCGGTGGCACGCGCGGCGGCGCTCGCCGACGGGACGCTGCACATCCTCGTGAACAACGCCGGGGTCATCGCGCCGGCCATGTTCGACAAGCTGGAGGAAGAGGCGTTCCGGCGGGTCCTCGACATCCATGTGATGGGCACCTTCCACTGCGCGCAGGCCGCGCTGCCGTTCCTGCCGGACGACGGCAGGGGGCGGATCATCAACGTCACCTCGTCGGCGGGCCTGGTCGGCACGCTCGGGCAGGTCAACTACTCGGCCGCCAAGGCGGGGATCATCGGCCTGACGAAGTCCCTGGCCCGCGAACTGGCGCGTCGACGCGTGCTGGTCAACGCCCTGGCACCGCTGGCGGCCACACCCATGACGGAGACCATCCGCACCGACGAGAAGTTCTCGGCCCAGATGCTCGCCCGCATTCCGCTGGGCCGGTGGGCCGAGCCGGCGGAGATCGCGGGCAGTTTCGTGTTCCTCGCCTCGGACGCCGCGTCCTTCATCACCGGGCAGGTCCTGCCGGTGGACGGCGGCATGGTCATGTGACGGGCGACGTGCGTGCCGCGCGGCACGGTGATGTGACAGGCGGCGCGCGTGCTGTGTTGAATGGTTCAGCCAAAGAGGCCGAAGAGCGCGGCTTCCGACGAGAGGCCTGAACCTGTGCAGAGCGCCGAGCACCCTTCCCGCACCGTCCGGGGGCGCGCCGCCACCGGTGAACCCCGGCCGCGCTTCGACACGCTCACCGTCCCCAAGGCCTCGGACGTCTTGGCGGCGGAGGTGCGCGAGCGGATCCTCTCCGGGGAGTTCACCGAGGGTACGGCGCTGCCGCCGGAACGGCAGCTGGTCGAGCAGACCGGGCTGAGCCGGGCGACGGTGCGCGAGGCGCTGCGCATCCTGGAGGTCGAACGGCTCCTGGAGATCAGGCCGGGGCGCGGGGGCGGCGCCTTCGTGCACCGGCCGGGCCGTGAATCGCTCGCCAACACCGTGCGGTTGGTGATCCGGGGACAGCGCATCCGCCTTGAGGACCTGCACGAGACGCGGGAGGCGATCGAGCCCGCGTGCGCGGCACTGGCGGCCAGGCGGCGCACCGACGCCGACCTCGCGGAGCTGGACGACGCCCACACGGACCTGGTCTCGGCGGGCGAGGACATCCAGCGCTTCCTGCGCGCCAACATCCGCTGGCACAACGCCGTGGCGAGGGCCGGCGAGAACGAGCTTCTCATCGGGTTCATGAGCGCTCTCTCGCAGTCGATCCACGCGGCCACCAACATCGAGCAGTTCATGGACGCGGACATCCGCAAGCTCACGGCCCGCGCGCACGCCCGGATCACCGAGGCGATCCGGGACCGCGACAGCGAGGCGGCGATGCGCCGGATGACGCGCCATGTGTGCGGCTTCGCCCGGGCCGCCGCCGAGGTGGACCGCCGGGACGGCGTGGAGCTCACGGATCCCGAGAACTGACCCGTCCGAGCGCGAGAATGTGATTCTCCTCTTCGTGCAACACCATTGACAGTATCGGTCTGACCTTTAATACCATCCCGGTATGAGCAAGGTGACTCCCGTGCTGACCGTGGCCGCCGACGGAGACGTCCGCATCGTCACCCTGAACCGCCCCGACCGGCTGAACGGCGTGTCCGAGGAACTGCACCGCCGCCTGTCGGAGGTGTGGCGCGAGCTGGCGGACGACACCAAGGCCCGAGCCGTCGTCCTCACGGGCGCGGGGCGCGCGTTCAGCGCGGGCGGCGACTTCGACCATCTCCTACGGCACCACACCGATCCGGAGCTGCGGGAGCGGTCGATCCGTCTCGACCGCACCATCCAGACGGAGATGATCCGCTTCCCGCTGCCGGTGATCGCCGCCGTCAACGGCCCGGCGGTGGGCCTGGGTTGCAGCCTCGCCCTCGCCTGCGACCTGGTGCTGATCTCCGAGGACGCCTACTTCGCGGACCCGCACATCTCGGTGGGCCTGGTGGCCGGCGACGGCGGAGTCACCCTGTGGCCGATGCTCACCAGCCTGCTGCGCGTGAAGGAGTACCTCTTCACCGGGGACCGTATCCCCGCCCCCAAGGCGGTCGAACTCGGCCTCGCCAACCGCACGGTCCCGCCCGACGACCTGATGCGCGAGGCACTCGCCCTGGCCCACCGGCTCGCGGCGCAGCCCGCCGAGGCCCTCCGCGCCACCAAGTTGGCCCTCGCGGCGGTCGTCGAGCAGGTGTCGCGCGGCGGGATGGAAGCGGCGCTGATGGCCGAGCGGGCCACGATGACCAGCCCGGACCACATCCGCATCATCACCGAACTCGCGGCCCGCGCCGAACGGCGCGCCAACCCCCCCGAGGAGAACTGAGCGTGGACCGCGAGGAGTTCGTCCTGGTCCGCGACATGGTGCGCTCACTCGCGACCCGGTTCGGCGTGACATCGGCGGACGAGGTGAAGCCGTCCACCCGTACGGCCGCCCAACAGGCCCTGGCCGAACTGGGTCTGGCAGATCTACGGCGCACCTCTCCCCCGGCGGCGACGGCACAGGAGTGCGCGCTGCTCGCGGAGGAACACGGCCGCCACCCGCTCACGACGTCCCTGCTCGGCACGGTCCTCCTGGCACCCGAGTTGCTCCGCCTGCTCGGCGACGACACCCCACGGTCGACCCCCGCCATCGCGCTCACCCGCGAACTCCGCTTCCCCGGACGGACGCCGACGGATCTCGTCGCCTGGGACTGCGAGGGAGCCGACAGCGCGCTCTGCGTCACCGCCGACGGAGTGGTGAGCAGGGTCGGGTTGGGACCGGCGGCGCCGAGCACCGACCTCCTGCGCTCGGTGCGCGCGGTGCCATCGGATGCCCCCGTGGAGGCCGTCGGCCGTCTCACCCCACCCGACCGACTCCGGTGGCAGGCCTACGCACTTGTCGTCGTGACCGCCGAACTCGTCGGCGCGGCAGGCTCGTTCGTGGAACAGGCGGTCGAGTACGCCCGCGTCCGCCGCCAGTACGGACAGCCGATCGGCTCCTTCCAGGCCGTACAGCATCTCCTCGCGGACGCGACAGTCCTGGTGGAGGCGTGCACCAGCGTCACGCGCTACGCGGCCTGGTGTCTCGACAACGAACCACCGGAGCGGGCCCTGGCGGCGGCGCGTGTCGCCAAGGCGGAGGCCAACTCCTCGGCGCTGGAGGCGGTTTACTCCGGGATGCAGGTCTTCGGCGGTATCGCCCAGACGTGGGAGCACGTCGCCCACCTGTATCTGCGCAAGGTGCGGCTGGGCTCGACGCTGCTCGCCACGACGGCCGATCTGCTCCCCGCGCTGGCCGTACCGGAGGTGACGCGATGACCGACACCCCGCTGGACTTCGGTGACCCGGCCGATCTGGACCGGCTGCGGCGGGAGTTCCGTGCCTGGCTGGCCGAACACCCGCTCCCCGAGCGGGAGTCGGGCGAGCCCGTACCGGTCTTCCTGCGCCGCTGGCACCGGTTGCTGCACTCGGGCGGCTGGGTCGGCCTCGACGTCCCGGAGCGCTACGGCGGCCGGGGCCTGACCGCGCTGCACCAGGTGGCGATCAGTGACGAACTGGGCGCCTGCCGGGCCCCGGGCGTTCCCCGGATCGGCTATCTCGCCCACGCGCTGCTGGAGTTCGGCTCGGAGGAGCAGCGACTGGCCTTCCTGCCACGGATGTTGGCCGGTGACGAGGTGTGGTGCCAGGGCTTCAGCGAGCCGGGTGCCGGTTCGGACCTGGCGGGCATGAGCACCTTCGCCGAGCGGCACGTCGACGGCCACTACACGGCGCGCGGGCAGAAGCTCTGGACGAGCTACGCCCAGTACTCCGGCCTGTGCCTGCTGCTGGCCCGCACCGACCGCTCGGCACCGGCCCACAAGTCCATCTCGGCGTTCGTCCTGCCCCTGGACCGGCCCGGAGTGACGGTGCGACCGCTGCGCGCGGCCAACGGCGACGACGAGTTCTGCGAGCTGTTCCTGGACGACGTCCGCATCGAGGAGTCCGAACGCGTCGGCGCCGAGGGCGTCGGCTGGGCGCTGGCGATGACGACGGTGTCGTACGAGCGCAACGCCCTCGACACCGGGCACATCTCGAAGTACGGCCTCCTCGTCGAACGGCTGCGGCGGCATGCCGTCGAGCACCAAGGCAGCCTCCCCGATGGCCTGTTGTCCCGGATCGGCCGGTGTGTCGTGGACTACGAGGTCCTGGTCGCGCACGCCCGCCGCCGTACCGCCGAACGTCTCGCCGGGCAGGTCGCCGGCCCGGAGTCGTCCGTGGACAAACTGCTGATGACGAGGACCGAACAGCAGCTGTACGACACGGCACTTGAGGTCTTCCCCGACGAACTCTCCGGGGAGGGCGGCGAGTTGTTCGGCGACTACCTCTACTCCCGTGCGGCCTCCGTCTACGGCGGCACCTCCCAGATCCAGCGGAACATCATCGCCAAGCGGATCCTGCATCTGCCCTCGAACGGCTAGCCCTGGAGCCAACTGATGCGCTACGACGACGAATTCCTGAGCATCCCCAACGTCATCAGGCTGGCGGCCAGGCGTTTCGGGGACGCCACGGCGCTCATCGACGGTGACCGGCGGTGGACGTTCCGGGAGCTGGAGGAGCAGATGGTCGACTCGGTCCGCGCCGTCATGGGGCTCGGCATCAAGCCGGGGGACCGGGTCGGGCTGTGCGCCCCCAACTCGGCGGAGTGGATCTTCACCGCGCTGGGCATCCACGGCGCCGGAGCCATCCTGGTTCCGCTCAACACGCGGTTCAAGGCGCAGGAGATCGCCTACATCCTGCGGAAGTCGGAGGCGGCGGCCGTGTTCGCCTCGCCCTTCCTGGGCAACGACTACATCGGCGAACTGCGGAAGGCCGATCCGGAACTGCCGGCCCTGCGGAAGACGGTGTCCGTTCTCGGCCCGCAGGGCGCGGCCGAACTCACCTGGAAGGACTTTCTCGGCGCGGGAGAAGGCGTTTCCGCGGCTGCGGCCCATGAGTCGATCGACCGGTTGACGCCGGACGACGTGTCCGACGTGATGTTCACGTCCGGCACGACCGGCCATCCGAAGGGCGTGATGCTCACCCACGGCCAGTCCCTGCGTGCCTATGGGTGGATGGCGAAGGAGTACACCTTCGAGGCCTCCGACACCTTCCTGGTGATCCCGCCGTTCTTCCACTGCTTCGGCTACAAGGCGGGCTGGCTGGCCTCCCTCATGCACGGCGTGACCGTGATTCCCATGCCCGTGTTCGACGCCGGGCGCGCGCTGGATCTCATCGCGAGGGAGGGGGTGAGCATTCTCCTGGGGCCGCCGACCATCTTCCACGACCTGGTCAACCACCCGGCCCGGGCCGCGCACGACCTGTCGTCGCTGCGGGTCTCCATGACGGGCGGTACGACGATTCCGGAATCGCTGATCCGCGCCATGAAAACGGAGTTGTCGTTCGACATCGTGATGAGCGCCTACGGCCTGACCGAGTCGACGGCGCTGGTGACCACGACCCGCGTCGGGGACTCCGAGGAGACGGTCGCTCACACCACCGGAAGCGCCATTCCCGGTGTCCAGGTGCGGATCGTCGCCGCCGACGGTCTCGACGTCCCGATCGGCCTCGACGGCGAGATCCTCGTCCGGGGCTACAACGTCACCCGCGGCTACTGGGACGACCCCGACGCCACCGCCGCGACGATCGACGCCGAGGGCTGGCTGCACACCGGGGACGTCGGCAGGCTCGACGACGACGGCAATCTGGCCATCGTCGACCGCAAGAAGGAGATGTACATCGTCGGCGGCTTCAACGCCTACCCGGCGGAGATAGAGAAGCTGCTTCTCGGCTGCGAGAGCGTCCAGCAGGTCGCCGTGATCGGGGTTCCCGACGAACGGCTCGGCGAGGTCGGCTGCGCCTTCGTGGTCGCGCCCCCGGCACGGACGCCGACCGAACCCGAGGTCATCGCCTGGGCCCGCGAGCACATGGCCAACTTCAAGGTCCCCCGGCATGTCCGCTTCGTCGACCAACTCCCGCGCAACGCGAGCCAGAAGGTCCTGAAGGACGAACTCCGGGCACAGTTCACGGCCGCGAGCCGAGACGCGACGATCTGAGATGACGAGTTCCGACATGCCGCGTTCTGAGACGACGACAACGACCGGGCCGCTGGCCGGAATCACCGTGGTGGCCCTGGAGCAGGCGATCTCGGCTCCCATGTGCACCCGCACGCTCGGCGACTTCGGCGCCCGCGTGATCAAGGTGGAGAACCCCAGGGGCGGCGACTTCGCCCGCCACTACGACGACGTGGTCAAGGGCCTGGGCGCGCACTTCGTGTGGGTCAACCGGGGCAAGGAGTCGGTGGCCCTGGACCTGAAGACGCCCGGCGGCATGGGCGTCCTGCACCGGCTGCTGGAACGCTCCGACGTCCTCGTCTCCAACCTCACACCCGGGACCACGGCCAAACTCGGCATCTCCCCGGGCGACTTGAAGACACGTCACCCCGGAATCATCGCCGTCGAGATCGACGGATACGGCCCCGGCGGCCCCCTCTCCCACAAGCGCGCCTACGACCTCCTCGTACAAGCCGAGTCGGGCGCCTGCGCGGTGACCGGCCACCCCGGAGCACCCGCAAAGCCGGGACCGCCGATGGCCGACGTGAGCAGCGGCCTGTACGCGGCCCTGTCGATCGTCGCGCTGCTGTGCGGCAGGGAACGCGGGGTGGGGCCCGCGGCCTCGTCCGTCGCGGTGAGTCTGTTCGACACGATGACGGAGCTGATGGGGTATCCCCTCACCTACACCCGCCACTCCGGAATCGAGCAACAGCCGCTCGGCATGAGCTCCCCCGCCGTCGCACCGTACGGCGCCCACCGCACCGCCGACGGCCACACCGTGGTCCTCGGCACGACGAACGACCGTGAATGGCAGCGCCTGGCACGGGAGTTGATCGACCGGCCGGATCTGGCGGACGACCCGCGCTTCCGGAGCAACGCCGGGCGGGTGGAACACCGTGCCGTGCTGGAGCCGGAGATCTCCGCCTGGTGCGCGTGGCACGACCTCGCCGAGGTGCAGGACCGCGCGGACGCGGCCGGGATCGGCAACTCCCGCTACAACACGCCCAACGACGTCATCGCCCACCCTCATCTCCAGGCCCGCGACCGCTGGCGCGAGATCGACACGCCGTCGGGTCCCGTACCGGCGCTGCTGCCGCCCCCGGTCATCGCCGGGTACGACCCGCCGATGGGTGCGATTCCCGCTCTCGGCCAGCACACGGACGCCGTGCTCGCCGAACTCGGGCTGGCGGACGAGGAGATCGCCGTTCTCCGGGCGCAGGGGGCGGTGCGATGAGTGAACAGCCGGTTCATTCGGTTCAGCCAGCTGATTCGGTTCAGCCGGTTCTCGTGACGAGCGACGCCGAGGGTGTTCGGACACTCACCCTGAACCGGCCCCACCGTAAGAACGCGATCGACGCCGAACTGTGGGACGCCCTGAGAACGGCGCTCTCGGCAGCGGCGAGCGACCGTACGGTGCGGGCGCTGGTCCTGACCGGTGCCGACGGCGCGTTCTGCTCCGGGGCCGACATCCGCAACGGCGTGAGCACCGAGCATCCTCTGTACCGGATGCGGACCTTGAGCGAGGTCACGCTGCTGCTGCACGAGTTGCCGATCCCGACCATCGCCAAGGTGAACGGCGTTGCGGTGGGGGCGGGTTGGAATCTCGCCCTGGGCTGCGACTTCGTCGTGGCGACTCCGCACAGCACGTTCTCGCAGATCTTCGCCCGCCGCGCCCTGTCCCTGGACTGCGGTGGCTCGTGGCTGTTGCCGAAGCTGGTGGGGTTGCAGCAGGCGAAGCGGCTGGTGCTGCTGGCCGAGACGATCGGCGCCGAGGAGGCCCACGCACTGAACCTGGTGACGTGGGTCGTGGACGCCGACAAGATCGACACTTTCGTGGACGACCTCGCCGCCCGGCTGGTGGCCGGAGCGCCGGTCGCCCTAGCTCAGAACAAGGCGCTCCTCAACGAGAACGCCGATCGCACCCTGCGCGAGGCCCTTGCCGGGGAGGCACGGTCGCAAGCCATGAACTTCGCCACGGCAGACGTCCCGGAGGCGTATGCCGCCTTCGTGGAGAAGCGCCCGCCTCGCTACACGGGTCGCTGGGCGGTGCCGGGTACAGCGGCGCCAGGAGCAGCCGTGCCGACAGCTACGGAGGACATGTGATGCGTGAGGCAGTGGTGGTGGCGGCGGTCCGCACCGCCGTCGGCAGACGGAACGGCGGGCTGGCCGGTGTGCACGCGGCCGACCTCTCCGCCGTCGTCCTCAACGCGCTCGTCGACCGCACGGGTCTTGACCCCGAGGTCATCGACGACGTGGTGTGGGGGTGCGTCGGCCAGTTGGGCGACCAGTCGAGCAACATCGGCCGCTACGCGGTGCTGGCCGCGGGCTGGCCCGAGACCATCCCGGGGACCACGGTCAACCGGGCCTGCGGATCGAGCCAGCAGGCGCTGGACTTCGCCGCCCAGGCTGTCATGTCCGGCCAGCAGGACGTCGTGGTGGCGGGCGGCGTCGAGGTGATGAGCCGGATACCGCTCGGGGCGTCGCGCGCCGGCGGGATGCCGTACGGCCCCCAAGTCCTCGCCCGTTACGAGGGGTTCTCCTTCAACCAGGGCATCTCCGCCGAGAAGATCGCGCAGAAGTGGGGCTTGGGTCGGGGCGCGCTCGACGAGTTCTCCGCTCTCTCGCACGAGCGGGCGGCGGCCGCGCAGGACGGCGGGGCGTTCGACGCGCAGATCGTGCCGGTGACCGACGGCACGAACACGGTGAGCGCGGACGAGGGCATACGGCGCGGTACCGGCGTCGACACTCTCGCGAGGCTGAAACCGTCCTTCCAGGAGGACGGGGTGATCCACGCGGGCAACTCCTCGCAGATCTCCGACGGCGCGGCAGCCCTGCTGGTCACAACCCCGGAGAAGGCACGCGAGTTGGGGCTGTCGCCGATCGTCCGCTACCGGGCGGGCGTGGTCACCGGCTCCGACCCGGTCCTCATGCTGACCGGACCGATCCCGGCGACCGAGAAGGTGCTCCGCAAGGCGGGAGTGGGACTCTCCGAGGTGGGCGTCTTCGAGGTCAACGAGGCCTTCGCGCCGATCCCGCTCGCCTGGCTGGCCGAGACCGGCGGGGACCCGGCCCTGCTCAACCCGCTCGGCGGCGCCATCGCGCTCGGGCATCCGCTCGGCGCGTCGGGCGCGGTCCTGATGACCCGCATGATCCACCACATGCGGGACCACGGCATCCGTTACGGCCTCCAGACCATGTGCGAGGGCGGCGGCACCGCCAACGCCACCGTCGTCGAACTCGCTTCCTGACAGGGGATGTTGTGCGCCGAGACGTCTTCACCGACGACCACGAGGCGTTCCGCCGCCTCGCGCGGGACTTCATCGCCAAGGAGGTGGTCCCCCGCTACGCCGAGTGGGAGGAGGCCGGCCGGCTCCCCCGCGCGCTCTTCGAACAGCTGGGCTCGCTGGGCTTGTTGGGCACGGCCGTCCCCGAGGAGTACGGCGGTGCGGGCCTCGCCGACTACCGCTACAACGTCGTCCTCCAGGAGGAATCCGCCCGCGCCCTGGTGACGTTGGGCACCGTACGCACCCAACTCGACGTCGTCCTCCCGTACTTCCTCACCTACGCCGACCGGGATCAGCGCGAGCGCTGGTTCCCCGGCCTGGCGTCCGGGAAGCTGCTGACGGCCATCGCGATGACTGAACCCGGCACGGGCTCCGATCTCGCCGGGATCCGTACGACCGCTGTACGCGAGGGGGATTCGTACGTTCTGAACGGCGCGAAGACGTTCATCACGGGCGGGCTCCTCGCCGACCTGGTGATCGTCGTGGCCCGTACCTCGACGGACCCGGACAACCGCCGCGCAGGGCTCACCCTGCTGGTCATCGAGGACGGCATGCCCGGCTTCACGCGCGGCCGGGTGCTGCACAAGCTGGGCATCAAGGTGCAGGACACCGTGGAGTTGGCGTTCGACGACGTACGGGTCCCGGTCGCCAACCGGCTCGGTGAGGAGGGCGCCGCGTTCAGCTACCTCGGCAACAACCTGCCGCAGGAGCGGATGACCGTGGCGGTCGGCTCGGTCGCGCAGGCACGAGCGGCGCTGGACACGACGATCGCGTACGTCAAGGAGCGCAAGGCGTTCGGAAAGACGGTCGCCTCCTTCCAGAACACCAAGTTCGAACTCGCCGCCGTGGCAGCCGAGATCGAGGCCGCGCAGGCGATGCTGGACCGTGCGGTACTCGAACTCGTCGCGGGCGAGCTGAGCGGACCCGACGCCGCCAAGGTCAAGCTCTTCTGCACCGAGATGCAGGCCCGCGCGGTCGACCGCTGCCTGCAACTGTTCGGCGGCTACGGCTACATGCTGGAATACCCCATCGCCCGGCTCTACGCGGACGCACGCATCACCCGCATCTACGCCGGTACCAGCGAGGTCATGAAGGTCATCATCGCCAAGTCCCTCGGATTGTGAGGCGGTCACGGTGCCGGACTTCTCCAGCAGACCAGGTGTCGCGTTCGTGGCGGGCGGCTCGGGCGGGATCGGGGCGGCGATCGTCCGGCTCCTCGCCGAGCGCGGCAGCGACATCGTGTTCACCTACCGCGCCAACCAGGAGGCGGCGGACGCGGTGGCCGCCGAGGTGACGAAGCTGGGCCGTCAAGTCCGGTCGGCACGAGTGGACTTGACCGACGAGTCCGCCACGGCGCGGGCCGTGTCGGAGACAGCGGGGGGCATCCACACCCTCGTGTACGCGGCGGGCCCGCACGTACCGATGCGGCACCTGAGCAAGGTGACGCCGGGCGAGTACCGCGCCCAACTCGAGGGCGACGCCGTGGCGTTCTTCAACCTGGTACATCCCGCACTGCCGTTGCTGCGCGAGAGCCGGGGCAACATCGTCGCCGTGACGACCGTCGCCACCCGCCGCTTCCCGGTACGGGACGGACTGTCGTCGGGCGCGAAGGGCGCGGTCGAGGCGGTGGCCCGGGCACTCGCCGCCGAGGAGGGCCGCTACGGCGTCCGGGTGAACTGCGTGGCACCCGGCATGCTCAACGACGGTATCGCCGGCCGTCTGATCAGCTCCGGCGAACTGGACGAGGCCGCACTCGCCGTCACCCGGCGCAACATCCCGCTGCGCCGCTTCGGCGATGCGCCCGACATCGCGGAGGCGGTCGCGTTCCTCGCCTCGGACCGGGCCGGGTTCATCACCGGGCAGGCGCTGGGAGTCGACGGCGGGTACAGCGTGTAGGTCACGAAGGCGTAGTGCCCCGACCAGATCACAGGGTCGTGATGCGCCGACCTGACACGTATGCGGCGCGAACCAGTTCCCCGGACAGTGTGCGCAGGGCCTCGCGCATCGGCACGTGGAGCAGACACAGGTCTGCATCCGCGCCGACCGTCAACAGGCGTGTCCGCGCCGGGTGTTGGGGCTCCCCCGTGAACAGCCGCAGGACCGCCCCGGGTTGGAGCCGCTCCCCGTCGTCCCGTTCGGTCGCGGCCCGCATGACCGCCCAGGGATCCGAGGTGCCGTACGGTGCGTCGGTGCCGGCGGCGAGCGGCACGCCCGCCTCGATCAGGGTCCGGCAGCGGTAGAGGTGCGGGCGGTCGTCGGCGTCCACGTCGGTGGCGTACGCGTCGCCCCGCTCGACCGGGAAGTGGGGCTGGGTCACGACGGTCACGCCGAGCCGTCGTAGCCACGGGATCGTCTCGGCCGGAATGACCGACCCGTGCTCGATCCGGTCGCCGTCGGCCGGTCCCACCTCGTCCAGGGCGAGCAGCGTCACCAGCAACTGCACCCGGGTCACACAGTGCACGGCGACCGGACGGGGTCTGATCTCCCCTATGGTGCGGGCGAGTTGGGCGGGAGTGGGGAGCGTCGGATCGTCGAGCATCAGCTTCACGGGCTCGTCGACTCCCATCACCAGGAGCCGTTGCGGAAGGACGGACAGCATCTGGGTGAGCCCGCTCGCGGGGTGCGGGTCGGCGTTGGTGAACCCCGTGACGCCGAGCGCCGCAGCCCGCCGCCCGACCCCCTCCAGATCCAGCCGCACGGGCGGCACGAACCCGCGCAGCCGCTCGTCCTCGCGCCAGAACCGCCCGTCGCCGTCCAGCCCGACCGCCCGGAGCGCGGCACTGTTCCACACCCACAGCGCACCGGTGCGATGCTGCACCCGCACCGGGCGATCCCGCGCGAGCGCGTCCAGCACCCACCGGTCCAACTCCCCCGCGACGCTCTCGTGATAGCCGACCGCCCGCACCCACTCCCCCGGCGGCCCGCCGACCAAGGCCGCCGCAAACGCCGTTCGGTCTCGCACGTCCGTCGGCCCGACGCGCACGGAGGCGGCGTCGGCGGCCAGCGCCGCGAGGTGTACGTGGTGGTCGTGCAGGCCCGGCAGCAAGGCGCCGCCCCCGCCGTCCACGTCGGCCGCCCCCGTCAGCCCGGGCCCGATCTCGGCAATCCGTCCGCCGTCGATCCGTACGTCCACCACCGTCTCGTGGCCCCCGACCTCCACGTTCCTGATCAGCACGGCGGGTGGACCCTGGTTCGTGCGTCCGCGAGTGTCGCGGCGCAGGCCGCCATGGAGACGCAGAGCAGTTCTCCGCCTCCCGCGGCGAGGGAACGGGCCACGGCGTGGGCGGCGAAGACGCCGGTGACGGGATCGGCGAGCGCGTCTCCCAGGAAGACGGGGTCGCCGTTCGCGTCGACGCCGGTCAGACTGCCGGCCACGGAAGCGTCGTCTCCGAAGGCGATACGGTCGTTCTCTCGTCCGTAGCCGGTGATGCCGACCCACACCCGTCCGGGCCTGGCGGCGAGGAACTCCTCGGCGCGGAGGCCGAGTCGGCGCAGCGCGCGTGGCCGTGACGCCTCGATGACGACGTCGGCCTCGGCGACGATCTCGTCCAGTGCGCCGGGGGCGAAATCGACGACCACGTTGTCGTGCCCGTCGTGCAGCCAGCGGTAGAAGGCGGGCGTTCCGAAGCGCGCGCCGTCCGGTCGCGTCGCGCTCTCCACCTTGAGCACCCGCGCGCCCGCCAGCCCCAGCAGCCGAGCGCACAGCGGACCCGCCCAGAGCGCGGAGAAGTCGACGATCCGCACCTCCGCCATCGCGCGGGTACGGCGTTCACCCCACCGCTCGGCGCGCACCGCGGGCCGTGTGCCCTGAGCCGATCCCGGTACTGCGGCGGCGATGCCGAGCAGCTCCGCACCCTGGACCACCTCGGTCGCCGTGACCCGTCGTACCGCCGCCTGTAGACCCCCGGGCTCATCCCGTGAGCCAAGAAGGCCGAGCAGTGCGGGTACGGCGGCCAGGTCGTCGGGGCGGGCCAGGTTCACGGCGGCCCAGCCGTCGGCGGCTCCGAGGAGGTGGCAGGAGCCGTTGGCGGATGTCCTGCCCGGGCGTTCCAAGCCGGCCAGCTGGGCCCGCAGGAAGAGAGCGGTCGGCAGGTCGACCGGCACACCCGTCAGGTCCGTGAAGGAGCGGGCGACGTCGGTGAGAGGGGCCAGGAACGGCTCGATGGGGTCCATCCAGGAACGGAGAACATGATTCTCCATGAGTCGAACCCCCTTCTCTCCCAAGGTGATCTCAAATTACACTCCGGTCCACACCTGGAGGGAGATCACTGTGGAGTCGCCCTTCGTGATCGTCGACCTCGACCACGCCCTCGATTGCCACACCCCCCAGCATGAAATGGCAGCGCGTGACCGGGACCGCGTCGTGCTGGGCGTCGCAGCGGAACCCACGGATGCGGTCGGGGGCTTCGACATCCTGCTCACCGGTGTCGCCGATCCGCCCAGGCCATGGGTGGGGTGCCCGGATCCACATGCCACGGCCCGGAAGCTGGGGCACATCGTCGAGAGTCTGCCCGCAGCGTCCGTCGCACTGGTGCAGGTGCTGCGGATGGGCGGCGGGCTCTCGATCCCCGACAGGCTGATTCTCGAATCCCTCGCGTACTCGACGCTTCAGGGCGGAGCGGCCTTCCGGTCCTGGCTGGCCGCTGCGCCCCGGCGTACACCCCGCCCCGCCGAGACTCCCGTACGGCTCGACCGTGACGGTCCGAGGCTGGCCATCACTCTGGACCGGCCCTGGGTGCGCAACGCGTTCGACGCGGCGACGCGGGACGCGCTGTGCGAGGCGCTCCAGGTCGCCGTGGCCGACCCGTCGATCAGCCGAGTCGATCTGTACGGCGACGGTCCGGCCTTCTGTAGCGGCGGCGACCTCGCCGAGTTCGGTACGTCCCGTGATGCGGCGCAGGCCCATCTGGTGCGGGTCCATCGCAGTCCGGGTGCGCTGCTGCACCGTTGCGCTCCCCGGGTGACCGCGCATCTGCACGGTGCGTGTGTCGGCGCGGGGATCGAGCTCGCGGCCTTCGCGGGGCGTGTCGTCGCCGCGCCGGACACGGTGATCCGGTTGCCGGAGATCGGGATGGGACTGATTCCGGGTGCGGGCGGTACGGCGAGCATTCCCGTTCGGGTCGGTCGGGAGCGCACGGCGTATCTCGCCCTGTCCGGAGCCGAGTTGGGTGTCGAGGAGGCGCTGCGTTGGGGGCTCGTCGACGAGATCAGTGACGTGGACTGCGCGACTGCGGACCCTCACCGAGCCGTCCGGCACTAAGCACTGCAAGCTTCACTCCGGTGTCCCCGAGGCCATCCCGCGGCGTCGGGGACACCGGAGTTCCGTCACTTCCCCGTCCACACCGGGCTACGGCGTTCGGTGAAGGCGCGTGCTCCCTCCACCGCGTCGGCGCTCCTGAACACCGACTCGACCTCTGCCGGTTCGGCCCAACGGCGTTCCCGCATCAGCTTCTTGGTCATCGCGACACCGAGAGGACCGTTCTCGGCGATGCGTCCGGCGAGGGCCAGTGCCGTCTCCCGCACTTCCCCGGCCGGGACAGCGCGGTTGACCAGACCGAACTGTTTGGCGTCCGCCGCCGTGACCAGATCGCCGGTCAGGCCCATCTCCAGGGCGACCGCCAACGGCACCCGGTCGGCGAGGGTCGTACCGCCACCGGCCGCGAACAACCCCCGCTTCACCTCCGCGATCCCGAGCTTGGCGTCATCCGCGGCGACCACCAGGTCGCAGGCCAGGGCGAGTTCGAAGCCGCCGGCGAGTGCCGAGCCGTTGAGGGCGGCGATGACCGGTGTGGTGATGCCCTCGCGGAAGAACCACACCAGGCCGTCGAACTTGCCGCCGCCCTTCGCGAACGCCTTGAGGTCCATGCCGGAGCAGAAGACCGTTCCGGCGCCCGTGAGGACGACCACCCGGACCGCCGGGTCGGTGTCCGCCTCCCGGAGCACGGCTGACAGTTCGTCGATCAGCTCCGGGCTCATGGCGTTTCGGACCTCCGGACGGTTCAGGGTCGCCACGAGGACGGCGCCGATCCGTTCCGTCAGGACCAGGTCGCTCATCGGGCGGCCGCCACGGCCGCCCGGGCCTTGGAACGGAACGCCTCCAACTTCTCGGCGGGCTCGATGAGTTGGTGGCTGCGGGAGCGGGTGCTGACGTCGTGGCCCTCGGCCGCCTTGCGCAGTGCGCCCACGGTGGCCTGTTCGCGCGGGATGTGCGCGAAGGGGTCGAAGGAGTACCAGCGCATCGCGTTCTCGTAGGTGATCTTCCTGGCCTCGTCGTCGGGGACGTCGCAACTCGACAGCACGTCGTGTAGCTGCTCGGGGGCGTCCGGCCACAGGGAGTCGCTGTGCGGGTAGTCGCCCTCCCAGCAGATGTTGTCGATGCCGATGTCGTGGCGCAGCCGTACGCCCAGCTTGTCGGTGATGAAGCAGGTCAGGAAGTGCTCGCGGAAGACCTCGGAGGGCAGCTTGCCGCCGAAGTCCTGGAGGGTCCAGGTCGAGTGCATCTCGAAGGTGCGGTCGAGACGCTCCAGGAAGTACGGGATCCAGCCCGTGCCGCCTTCCGAGAGGGCGATTTTCAGATTCGGGAACTGCTTGATCGGGGGCGACCAGAGCAGGTCGGCGGCGGCGGAGACGATGTTCATCGGCTGGAGCGTGATCATCACGTCGGGCGGCGAGTCGGCGGCCGGGACGGCGAGCCTGCCGGAGGAGCCGATGTGCACCGACATGACGGTGTCCGTGTCGGACAGCGCGCGCCACAGCGGGTTCCAGTACGGGTCGTGGAAGCTCGGGTAGCCGAGGACGGCGGGGTTCTCGGTGAAGGTGAGCGAGTGAACGCCCTTCTCGGCGACCCGGCGGACCTCCGCCGCGCACAGCTCCGCGTCCCAGATGGCGGGCAGGGCCATCGGGATGAAGCGTCCCGGGTAGGCGGCGCACCACTCGTCGATGTGCCAGTCGTTGTAGGCCCGGACGAGCGCGAGGGAGAAGTCCACGTCCTTGGTGGCGAACAGGCGGGCCGAGAAGCCGGGGAAGGACGGGAAGTTCATCTGGGCGAGGATGCCGCCCGCGTTCATGTCCTTGATCCGCTCGTGCACGTCGTAACAGCCGGGGCGGATCTCGTCGAGGCCCTGCGGTTCGACGCCGTACTCCTCCTTGGGCCGGCCGGCCACGGCGTTGAGCGCCGAGTTGGTGATGGTCGCGCCGCCGAACTGCCACACGTCGGTTCCGTCGTCCCGGTGCACCAGTTGGGGCGCGTCTTTCTTGTAGCGCTCGGGGAGGTGGTTCACGAACATGTCGGGGGGTTCGATGATGTGGTCGTCGACGCTGATGAGGATGAGGTCGTCGCGGTCCATGACGGCTCCTTACGGGGGCGGTCGGTCAGTCGGAGGCGGGCAGCGGCTTGGCCGCCTTCAGGGCCATGGGGGCGCCGTCGCAGGTGAGTTCGCCGGAGCCGGAGGCGGTGCAGAGGAGTTCGAGCGTCCCGGTGGCGTCGACGTACCGCTTGCCGATGAGGGTGGTGGTGCCGGCCGGTCCGGGTTTCGCCGGGGGCGCCCCGGCCGCGGGGACCAACGGGCTGCCGCCACACGCCAGTTGGGGCTGTGCGGCGGCGGGTGCGCGGATGACGACCACGCGGGTGCCGCAGACGGTGCTGGCGAGTTGGTCACCGGGGCGCAGCGTCGGTGCCGGTGGGGTCATGGCGGAGTTCCCTTTCGAGCAGGCGGTCGGCGAGGAGTTCCACGTCGTAGGACTGACGGGCCATCCAGTACCGCAGGAAGCCGGTGAGCGAGTACCGCAGGAAGAGCGCGGAGCCGACGACGCTCCCGGCGACCGCGGCCAGGCCGAGGGTGAGAGCGTCGTTCTGCACCAGCGGATCGCTGGTGTTGTGCGAGATGAAGTAGGCGCACACGCCGAGGACGACGCCGATCGTCATCAGTGCGGCGCCGGCGCGCAGCCAGAGAGCGGCCCTTCCGGCGGCCGGGTCGGGGATTTTCAGGACGGTGAGTTCGCGGACGAAGCGGTCCGCTCGCGTCTCGGTGGACGTCATGTGGAACTCCCCAGGTAGAGAGCGGACAGTTCGGCGCGCAGGCCGCCGTCGGGGTGGCCCTGCCGTTCGACCCGGCCGCGTACGAGGACGGCGGCATGGTCGCAGATGTCGAGGACTGCGGCGGCGAACTGTTCAACCACCAGGACTGCCACGCCCTGGCGGGCGATCTCGCCGACCTGTTCGTAGAGCCGGCCGACGACCAACGGGGCGAGCCCCATGGAGAGTTCGTCGAGCAGCAGTACGGCGGGGTCGGTGGCGAGGCCGCGGGCGAGGGCGAGCATCTGCTGTTCGCCGCCGGAGAGGGTGCCCGCGGCCTGTCCGGCGCGCCGGGCGAGGACGGGGAAGCGGGCGAACGCGATCTCCTCGATCTCCTCTCGGCCGCGGCCGGTGAAGGTCATCATGAGGAGGTTGTCGCGGACGGACAGGTTCGGGAAGACGCCTCGTCCTTCGGGGATGAGGCAGACTCCGGCGCGGGCCAGGTCGCGGGGGTCGGCGCCGGTCATGTCCCGTCCGCCGAGGACGAGTTGGCCGGACTCGGCGGGGTGGACTCCGGCGGCGACGCGCAGGGTGGTGGTCTTTCCGGCGCCGTTCGGGCCGAGCAGTGCCACCACCTGTCCGGCGGCGACGTCGAGGTCGACGCCGTGCAGGACGGTGATGCGTTCGTGGGCGGCGCGGATGCCGCGCAGTTCGAGAAGTGCGCTCACGCGTCCCCCAGGTAGGCGGCGAGAACCGTTTCGTCGCTGCGGATCACCTCGGGCGGGCCGACGGCGATGATCTTGCCGAGGTCGAGGACGTACACCTCGTCGCAGACGGCCATCACGAGGCTCATGTCGTGTTCGACGAGGACGACTGCGGTGCCGTCGTCGGTGAGGGCGCGCAGGAGTTCCGCGAAGCGTTCGGTCTCCTCCGCGTCCTGTCCGGCGGCGGGTTCGTCGAGGAGAAGCACCTTCGGGCGGATCGCGAGTGCCCTTCCCACCTCGACGAGACGGCCGACTCCGGTGGGGAGGGCGTCGGGTGAGATGTCCGCGAGGTCGGTGAGACCGAGCCGGTGCAGGAGCTCGGTGACGACCTGGTCGGCGCGGCGGCGTTCGGGGCCGAGTTCGGCGGCGACGAGGAGGTTGTCGCGCACGCTGAGCCGGCCGAACAGTTCCAGGCGTTGGAAGGTGCGGGCGAGTCCGTGCCGGGCACGGGCGGAGGGCCGGGCCCGGGTGACGTCCCGGCCGTCGAGCCGGACCTGTCCGGAGGAGGGCCTGCGCAGTCCGGAAGCGACGTCGAACAGGGTGCTCTTTCCTGCCCCGTTGGGACCGATGAGTCCGGTGACCCGGCCCGCCTCGGCGGTCAGGGCGACCCCGTCGAGAGCGCGGTTGACGCCGAAGGAGACGGTCACTCCACTAACCTGCAGCGACGCCACGGGCCAGCACCTCCTCGTCCTCGGGGCGCCAGTCACGCCGTAGGCCCCACCACTCGACGGGGATCTCCGGTTCGGCCGGAGCGGTCTGCCGGGCGGTCGCCCAGGCGCGGAGCGCGAAGGCGAGAGCGAGTGAACCGCCGTAGTACGTCCAGTCGTTGATCACGTCGGTGAACCGCAGGGCCCAGGCCACGGCGAGGGCGCAGAGCAGGGTGGAGAGGGCGATGCGGTCGCGGGCGAGGGGCTCCCACTGGCGGCGGAAGCGGGGGACGATGCCGTCCGGGTTGTGGCCGAGTCCGACGCCGGCCAGGCCGGGGAGCAGGGCGACGAGGTTCGCGGTGCCGGGGGCGATGGCGATCAGGGCGTTTGTCGGGCCGGCGAAGGCGGTTCCGGCGAAGAGCCCGTTGCCGACCGCGCCGAGTCCGCCGACCACGGCGACGAGGAAGATGGGCAGGCCGGCGATGAGGCTGAACTGGTCGGCGGTGACGGTGCGTTGCTGCATTCCGTACAGTGCTCCGCCGAGTCCCGCGATACCGGACGCGAGGGCGAACACGGCGACCTTGGCGACCAGCAGGTTGCCGCCGAGGGTGGCGTAGGCGGCCTCGCTGTCGCGCAGGGCGATCAGCCGCCGGCCGAAACGGCTGCGGCGCAGGGCCGCCACGCCGATCGAGGCGAGCGCGAGACAGACGGCGGCGAACACCATCAACTCCCGCCCGCTGTCGAGCCGTAGGCCGAACAGGTCGGGTCCGGTGGCGTCCACAGAGCCCTGGTCGAACAGGGCGATCCGCAGGCCGAGGACATGGAAGGCCGGCAGGGTGAAGATCCACCGGTCGAGGATCACGGCGAACGCGGCCGTGCCCAGGGCGAGATACACGCCCGAGAGCCGCAGCGCGGGCAGTGCGACCAGGGCTCCGGCCACCGCCGAGACGAGGATCGTGGCGCCGAGCGCCCACAGTTCGCCGTGCGCGCCGAGGTGTGCCCAGACGACCGCCCCGATACCGGCCATGCTCAGCTGGCACAGGGAGACCTGTCCGGCGTATCCGGCGAGCGGGACGTACGAGAGTGCCACCACGCCCAGCGAGAAGATCGCTCCGTAGGTGATCAGGTCGGCTTCTCCGAGCAGAGAGGCCAGTACCGCGCCGAAGGCGACGACGACCGCGGCGAACACGAGGGTGCCGCGCGCGCTCGGCAGCGGCACCCGGGCCAGCCGTCGTTCGCGGCCGCGCAGGCGTCGGTGCGGGAAGACCAGCAGGGCGAGGAGGAGCAGCAGGGCGGGGGCGGCGAGCCGTAGTCCGGGCAGGTATTCGTTCTGCGGCAGGTAGCCGGTCAGGTAGCTCTCCATGCAGCCGACGACGACGGCGCCGAGGAAGGTGAGCGGCAGGCTGCGGAGCCTGCCGAAGACGGCCGCGGTGTAGGCGCTGACGATCAGCAGGGAGAGCTGGGCGGCGTCGAGGTTGATGGTCGGGGCGATCAGGATGCCGCCGATCGCGGCCAGTTGGGTGCCCAGGATCCAGGAGACCCGGCCCGCCCGGACCGGGTCGGCGCCGGTGAGTCCGACGAGTGCCCGGTCGTCGACGGCAGCGCGCATCTCGGCTCCGGCGCGGGTGCGGTAGAGCAGGACGCGCAGGCCGACGGCGACGGCGACGGCCACCGCCATGGTGATGGCCTGGTGCCAGGTGATGACGGCCGGGCCGAGGTGGATGGGCTTGCGGGCGGCGAAGAACATCGGCAGGGGCCGCGCCACGTTCGGGTCCCAGATCCAGCGCGCGGCCGCGATGAGTCCGCTGAGCAACGCGACCGTCATCACCAGCCGTTCGGCTTCGCCGAGGGCCTGGACGGGTCGCAGGATGAACCGCTCCACGAGCAGCCCGAAGCCAGGGGCGAGCACGAGCAGCACCACGACCAGGGCGACCGGCACGGGCCAGCCCCAGCCGACGGTCAGCTGCCAGTACATGAACGCGGACAGCATGCCGGCCGCGCCGTGCGCGAAGTTGAACACGCCGGTGGTGGTGTAGGTGAGCACGAGCCCACTGCCGATGACGGCATAGATCGCGGCCGTGCTCAGGCCGACGATCCCGAAGGTGAGGAACTGGTCCATCGCGTCGGATCTCCCCTCTCCATCGCTGGAAACTAGCTTCTCATCTACGGAGAATCAACCATTCAGACAGAGACTGTTGACGTCGCCTCACCCACCGTGGAAATCTGCCACTCATCTGAGAGAATGCCATTCTCACTCATGGTGAAGGGTGGAAAGTCCTTGTCCTCCTTGCCCGTTCCGGCTCCTCCTCCTGGTCCGACCGACGACCTGATGGAGATCCAGCAGCTCCTCGCCCGCTACGCGGTGTGCATCACCCGCGGTGACCTGGACGGGGTACTGAGGGTCTTCACACCCGACGGCACGTACAGCGCCTTCGGGGACTCCTACGGCCTCGACGAGTTCCCGGCGCTCGTGGCCGCCGCGCCCAAGGGGCTGTTCCTCACGGGGACGCCGGCCGTCGACCTGTCCGGCGACACGGCGACCGGCACCCAGCCGCTCTGCTTCGTCGACCACTCCACGCACGACCTGCGGATCGGCTACTACAACGACACCTACGTCCGCACGGACGAGGGGTGGCGCCTGCGCACGCGCGCGATGACGTTCATCCGCCGCAGCGGAGCCCACGACTCGGGCCGCCCGCACGCCTATCAGCGCCCGGGTACATGAGCGTCGCCTCGGCGCCCGGGAACATGAACGTCGCCGACTTCCGCTCGGACCTGCGCGCCTGGCTGGACGAGCACGACCTCTCGCCCGGCCCCGACCACTCCCTGGACGCCCAGGTCGCTCAACTGGCCCGGGTCCGCCGGGCGTTGTTCGACGCGGACTGGATGCGGTACGGCTGGCCCGCCGAGGTGAGGGGGCTCGGCGGGCCGGCGGTGCTGAGGGCGGTGCTCGGCGAGGAGGTCGCCACAAGGGAGTTGGCCGAGCCGGGGATCTACTCGATGATAGAGGTCCTCGCCCCGACGATGATCTCGTACGCTCCTCCCGCACTGGCCGCCGAGATGGTCCCGCGGCTGCTCAGCGGGCGTGAGCAATGGTGTCAGGGCTTCTCCGAACCCGGCTCCGGCAGCGACCTCGCCTCCCTCACCACGCGCGCCGTTCCGCGCGGCGACCACTGGGAGATCAGCGGGCAGAAGGTGTGGACGAGCCTCGCCCAATTCGCCGCCCGCTGCGTCCTGTTGACCCGCACCGCGCCGGGCCACGACGGGATCACGGCGTTCTTCGTCGACATGGACACCCCCGGCATCACCGTCCGGCCGCTGCGCACGATGCACGGCGTGGACGAGTTCGCCGAGGTGTTCTTCGACGACGTGATCGTGCCCGCCGACCGGATGCTCGGCCGCCCCGGCGACGGCTGGCGCCTGGCGATGGACCTGCTCCCGCACGAGCGCTCCACCTGCTTCTGGCACCGGATCGCCCATCTCTACACGCGACTTGACCGCCTGCTGGCCGAGACGAGCGTCCCGGACGACGCCGAACTCGGCGCCGCCTACCTGGCGTTGCACACCGTCCGCTGCCGCTCCCACGGCACACAGCGACGCCTGGCCGCAGGTGAGCGGCTGGGCCCGGAGACATCGGTCGACAAGGTGCTGCTGGCCACCGCCGAGCAACAGCTCTTCGAGACCGTGCGCGATCTGCTGCCCGGCGTACTGGAGTTGGCGGACACGCCGTGGCGCTCGGAGTACCTGTACGCGAAGGCGGCGACGATCTACGGCGGTACGGCCGAGATCCAGCGGAACATCATCGCGCGCCGACTGCTCGATCTGGGGAGGGAGTAGCCGTGGACGCCGCCGAACGGCATCTGCTCGCCGAGACGCTCCGCAAGACGATGACGGCGGCGTCGGGGCAGGCGCTGGACGCCGCCCTGGCCGGCCTCGGCTGGGCCGAACTCCTCGCGGAACAACCGGACATCGCCGTCCCGATCGCCTTCCGCCTGCTGGGCGAGACGGGTGCCCACGCGCCGCTCCTGAACGACGTCCTGCTGAGCGCGGCGGGCCGGCCGGCCGGCGGCACGCCGCCGCTGCCGTTCACGGGTGGTTCGTGGGTCGTCTGGGAGCGCGATGACGCCGCCGGGACGACCCTGGACGCCGAACTCCCCCTGCACACCGTGCCGGCCGGAACTCCCGGACCGCTCGCCGCCGGTCGTGTCGCGCTCGGCTGGTGGCTGCTCGGGACCGGCCGCGCCATGCTCACGCTGGCCCGCCAACACGCCGTGGACCGCGTACAGTTCGGCCGCCCGCTCGCCTCCTTCCAGGCCGTGCGGCACCGGCTCGCCGAGACCCTCGTGGCATTGGACGGCGCCGAGGCCACGCTGGTGGCCGCAGAGGACGAGCTGGGCGCGCTGCTGGCCAAGGCGGCGGCCGGGAAGGCGGCCCTGACGGCGGCCCGGCACTGCCAGCAGGTCCTCGGCGGGATCGGCTTCACCGCCGAGCACGATCTGCACCGACACGTGCGGCGGGCCATGGTGCTGGACGGACTGCTGGGCAGCGCACGGGAGTTGACGCGCGAGGCGGGGGCACTCCTGCGGGCCGGCGGGTCCGCGCCACGGCTCGTCCACCTGTGATCGACCGAGGAGTGACATCAGTGACCGATCTCTGGAGCGACCTGCTCTCCTGCCTGGACCTCGATCCCCGGCCCGGCTCCGTGTTCGAGGGCCGCAACCAACACCTCGGCTACCACCGTATCTTCGGCGGGCAGCTGCTGGCCCAGAGCGTCCGCGCCGCCCAACTGGCCTGCCCCGGCAAGGCGGTCAAGAGCCTCCATGTGCAGTTCGCGCGGGCGGGGCGGCCGCAGGAACCGGTGCGGTACGAGGTGACGCACCATCATGAGGGCGGCTCCTTCGCCACGTTGACGGTCGTGGCGCGGCAGACGCAGGGGGTCGCGGCCGTAGCGGCCGTGTCCCTGCACTCCCACGAGGACGGTCCCGACCGACAGGTCACCTTCCCGATGCCCTCCGTGCCGGGGGCGGAGCACGATGTCGGCCTCTCGCTGCTTCCCTGGGACACCCGGGCCGTCATCGACGTGGACTCGCCGAAGGCGGAACCGCCCGAGTACGACCTGTGGATGCGCACACCGACCGTCGCCCCGGAGCTGGCCCCGGCGTTGACGGCGTACGCGAGCGACCTGAGTCTGATCGGTACGGCGCTGCGCCCGCTGGAGGGGGTCACCCAGCACGATTCGGGAACGGCGTTCACCTCCGCCGTCACCGCGCACACGGTGTGGTTCCACCGCCCTTTCACCACGGACGACTGGCTTCTCCTGCGTCAGCAGAGCCCGCTGCTCGCGCACGGCCGCTGTTACGGCCGGGGCGATGTGCTGACCTCGCGGGGGTCGCTCGTCGCGTCGTTCGCGCAGGAGGCGCTGCTGCGTTTCCGGGCGCCCGAAGAGTAGCCCCCGCTCAGGTGTGGAGCGATCAACGCGCAGTTCCACTACTGACACCTCGGCCGGCAACTGGCAGACTCCCATGGTCTTTACGCGAAGAGAATCGTCGGAGGGGAGCCCCGAGTTGAGCTCGACCGGCGTCCTGGCACTCGTCCTGTGGCTGGTGGTCGTACCCGGAGTCGTTCCTCTGCTGCTGCGCTCGTATCACCAGGCCGTCAGGGCGCGGCTGACGTGCACGTCCGGTGTGGTGACGGGGTACGAGGACAAGTCGTACTCCGACGAGGGCGGCTCCTACGAGGTGTACCGGCCCACAGTCAGGTTCGTCCCCGAGACCGGTGAGCCTGTGGAGGTCACGTCGAAGGCGCGGCCGTGGACGTTTCCGCCGGAGGTCGGAGCGGAGGTCCCGGTGCTCTCCCGCAGCGACCGCTCGCCCGCCGAATGGCTGTTCGTCGGTGACCTGGCCGCGTACGACGAGCGGACGAGCAAGAGCCGCCGGGGGTGGATCGTGGCCGGTCTCGTGCTGCCCCTCCTCCCCTTGACGGTGTGGTACCTGACGCGTTGACCAGGGCGGGTGACCGCTGGCGCGCGCTCAGCGCATGACGGTGCCGCCGTCGACGTTGATGACCTGGCCGTTGATCCAGGCTCCCGCGTCGGACATGAGGTGGGCCACCATGCCGGCGACGTCGTCGGCATGGCCGTGGCGGGTGCTCCGGGTACGGGCGAGCAGCGCCTCCAACAGGTCGGGCGCAGCGTCCTGTTGGATCGCCTGCGTCAGGATCAGGCCCGGCGCGACGGCGTTGGCACGGATGCCCTCCCGGCCCCAGCGGGAGGCGACATGGCGGACGAGGGCGTTGATGCCCGCCTTGGTCGCCGAGTAGGCGGGGCGTGCGGCCTCGCCGGTGAAGGCCGCGATGGACGAGGTGTAGACGATCGCGCCGCCGCCCCGGGCCAGGAGTTCGGGAACGGCGTACCGGGTGACGAGCATGTGCCCTCGCAGATTGACCGCGAACGTCCGGTCCCACACGGCGAGTTCCATGTCGACGACGTCGGTGTCCTTGGAGACGGCGCCCATGTCGCCCGCGTTGATGTGCACGGCGTCAAGACCGCCGTACGTCCGCACGGTGGTCCGCACGAGTTCGCCGACCGAGGCCTCGTCGGCGATGTCGAACTCCACCGCCATTGCCTCGCCACCGGCGTCGCCGATGATCCCGGCGGTCCGCCGGGCTCCGTCGAGGTCCAGGTCGCCGACGACGACCCTGGCGCCCGCGTGCGCCAGCCGCCGGGCGGAGGCGGCCCCCAGCCCGGTGGCCGCGCCGGCGACGAGAACGGTCTTCTCCTTCAAGCCCTCCACGCTGTTCCCTTCACGTCGTCGACGCTCTCCACCACCGGGTCCGGCAATCCGCCCGTCAGGGCGCCGGTACCTCGATGACCGTGGCCGAGCCCATGCCGCCGCCCGCGCACATCGCGGCGACACCGATGCCGCCGCCGCGGCGGCGAAGTTCGTGCACGAGCGTGACGAGCATCCGGGCGCCGGTCGCGGCCACCGGGTGGCCGAGGGAGCAGCCGCTGCCGTTGACGTTGACGCGATCGGGGTCGAGGCCGAGCAGTTTCACCGCGGCGACGGGCACGGCGGCGAAGGCCTCGTTGATCTCGAAGAGGTCGACGTCGGCGGTCGAAAGTCCCGCGCGGGCAAGGGCTTTGGGGATCACCTTCACCGGGGTGAGGCCCGTCTCGGCGGGGTCGGCGCCGACCGACGCCCACGAGCGGACGACGGCGAGGGCGGGCAGGCCCAGCCGGTCGCTGGCCACCACCAGGGCGGCTGCGCCGTCGTTGGCGCCGCCCGCGTTGCCGGCCGTGATGGAGAAGCCGTCTATCTCCGGGTGCAACGGCTTGAGTGAGGCGAGCTTCTCCAGGCTCGTGGTGCGGCGGGGGTGTTCGTCGACGGAGAACAGGCCGTGCGGTGTGTCGATGGGCACCAGCTCCGCGTCGAAACGGCCCTCGTCGATGGCGCGAATGGCGTTCTGGTGGGAGCGCAGTGCCCATGCGTCCATGTCGGCGCGGGTGAGGCCGGCCCGTACGGCGGTGTTCCAGCCGACCGTGATCGACATGTCCAGGTTGGGGGCGTCGGGCCGGTCGGGGTGCGTAGGCGGGCTCCACGGTTCGACCCATTCCCCGTCGACGCGGAAACGCTGTTTCGGGGAGGTGGAAGCCGAGTTGACGCCACCGGCGATGACGAGTTCGTCCATGCCCGCGCGGATGCTTCCCGCCGCGCTCTGCACGGCCGCGAGTCCGGCGGCGCAGTGGCGGTTGTGGGCGAGGCCCGGTACGGAGGTGAGGCCGACGGTCAGTGCCGCGTGCCGGGCCACGACGCCTCCGCCGTACAGGCCCTCGCCGAGGATCACGTCGTCGATCGCGGCCGGGTCGAGGTCGTCCGTGGCGGCCGCGGCGGCGACGATGTGGTGGGCCAGGTCGAACGCGGTGGTGTCGCGCAGGGTGCCCTTGACGGCGGTGCCGACGGGGGTGCGCAGGGCGGACACGAGGACTGCTTCAGGCATGGGTGGTCTCCAACTCGGCCAGCAGGGTGCGGCGCAGCAGCTTTCCGGTCTCGGTCTTGGGGAGTTCGGCGCGGAACACGATGGCGTCGGGGGTCTTGGAGGAGCGCAGCCGGTCCTTGACCCATTGGCGGACCTCCGCCGGGTCGCCCTCGCCGACCACGACGGCCACGATCCGCTGCCCCCACTCGGGATCGGGTACGCCGATCACCGCCGCCTCCACGATGCCGGGGTGGGCGACGAGAACGTCCTCTATCTCGGCGGGAGCGATGTTCTCGCCGCCGCGGATGATGGTGTCGTCGGCGCGTCCCTCGATGAACAGATAGCCGTCGGCGTCCAGTCGGCCCCGGTCCCGGGTGGGGAACCAACCCTCCGCGTCGAGGGCGCTGCGTTCGCCGTACTCGCCGGAGATCTGCTCCCCGCGCACGAACACGAGCCCGGTCTCCCCGGCACTGGCCGGCTTTCCGTCGTCGTCACGAATCTCGATCTCGACGCCGGGCAACGGCCGCCCCACGGAACCGAGTCGGTCCCGTACGGCCGGGTCGAACGCCGCCAGTGCCTCGCGGTGGTCGTCGGGCCCGAGCACCGCGACCGAGGAGGCCGTCTCCGTCAGGCCGTACGCGTTGACGAACCCTGTCCCCGGAAAGATCCGCAACGCCCGCTCCACCACGGGCCGCGGGGTCCTGGCGCCGCCGTAGGCGAGGCTCCGGAGCGTGGGCGTGCCAGCGTCGCCGGACGGGACCTCCGCGACGATGCGGGCCAGCATGGTAGGTACGACGAGTGCGTGGGTGACCCGCTCGCGGCGCACGGTCTCCAGCCACTCCCCCGCGTCGAAGGCGGTCAGGTACACCAGGCGGCGGCCCGAGTAGAGGTTCGTGAGCAGGTTCATCAACCCGGCCACGTGGTACGGCGGGACGGCCACGAGTGCCGCGTCGCCCTCCTCGGCGGAGGCGAACTCCTGGGTGTTCAGGACGTAGGCCAGCAGGTGCCGGTGGCGCAGCAGCGCTGCCTTGGGCTCTGCGGTCGTGCCGCTCGTGTAGAGGACCACGGCGACGGAGTCCTGGTCCGGGGCCGACTCCGGTGCGTCGGCTTCCTCTTCGGCGCTCAGCAGGGCGTCGAGGTCGGCGGGGCGCAGGACGAGGGCGCCGGGGTGGCGGGCGAGGAGGCGGGCCAACTGGTGTTCGCCGAGGCGGTAGTTGAGGGGGATGAACGGGATGCCCGCCAGGGCGGCGCCGAACAGGGCCACCGGGTAGGCGAGGTGACTGGGGCTCAGATAGAGCACGGCCGGGTGGCCCCGGAAGCGGTGCGCGGCGGCGCGGGCGCGGACGAGCAGGTCCGAGGCGGTCAGGGAGCGGCCGTTCGCCGTGACCACCGGTCGGTCGCCGCCCGAGGCCACCATCTCGAGAATCATGGTTATATTCATGAGAATGCTATTCTCGTCTCACTAGAGCGCTGTTCGCAAGAGAGGAAATCCTTGATGCAGATCAGTGGGAGCTCCGCGGTGGTCGTCGGCGGGGCGGGCGGCCTGGGCGAGGCCACCGTCCGTCGGCTGCACGCGGCGGGAGCGAAGGTCGTCGTCGCCGATCTGGCCGACGAGAAGGGCAAGGCCCTGGAGCAGGAGCTGGGGGTCCGCTATGTGCGCACCGACGCCACCTCCGAGGACGATGTCCAAGCGGCCCTGGCCGAGGCGGAGTCGGCGGGACCGCTCCGCATCTCGGTGGACGCGCACGGCGGCCCGGCGAGCGGTGGCCGGCTCGTCGGCAAGGACGGCTCGCCCCTCGACCTCGCGGGCTTCCGCACGACGATCGACGTGTATCTCACCGGCGTGTTCAACGTGATGCGGCTGGCCGCGGCCGCCATCGCCCGCCAGGAGCCCGCCGAGGGCGGCCGGGGCGTCATCGTCAGCACGGCCTCGATCGCCGCGTACGAGGGCCAGATCGGCCAACTCCCTTACGCGGCGGCCAAGGGCGGGGTCGTCAGCATGACCCTGGTCGCCGCCCGCGACCTCTCCCCGCTCGGCATCCGGGTCGTCACGATCGCGCCGGGCACCTTCAACACACCGGCCTACGGCAAGGCGGGCGACCAGTTGGAGGCCTACTGGGGACCGCAGATCCCGTACCCGAAGCGCATGGGCCTGCCGGTCGAGTACGCGGGTCTCGTGCAGCACATCGTCGAGAACGACTATCTCAACGGCGAGGTCGTCCGTCTCGACGGCGCCCTCCGTTTCCCGCCGAAGTAACCGGCATGAGTCAAGTGCCGGGCGTGAGCGGGCAGTTGAAGGGCAAGGTCGCGTTCGTCGCGGGCGCCAGCCGTGGCATCGGCCGTACGGTCGCGGTGGCGCTCGCGGAGGCGGGCGCCTCGGTCGCCGTGGCCGCGCGTTCCGAGCGGGAGGGGCGGCTGCCCGGGACGATCCACTCGGTCGCGGACCGGATCACCGCGGCGGGCGGGCGCGCCCTGCCGGTGCCCTGCGACGTCAGCGACGAGGCGTCGGTCGACGCGGCCGTCGCCGCCGCCGTCGCGGAGTTCGGCGGGATCGACATTCTCATCGCCAATGCCGGGGTGCTGTGGCTCGGCCCGGTCGAGTCGACACCGCTCAAGCGCTGGCAGCTGTCCCTGGACGTCAATCTGACCGGGGTGTTCCTGGTGACCCGCGCGGTGATTCCGCACGTACGCGCGCGTGGCGGTGGCTCGTTGGTGGCCGTGACGACCGGCGGGGTGGGCATGACGGACCGGGGCGCGAACGCGTACTGGGTGTCCAAGGCGGCCGTCGAGCGTCTCTACCTGGGCCTCGCCGCCGACCTGAGGAAGGACAACATCGCGGTCAACTGCCTTGCTCCGTCACGGGTGGTGCTCACGGAGGGCTGGCAGGCGGGTGGCGGGGGCCGGGAGATCCCCCCGGAGATGGTGGAGCCGCCGGAGGCGATGGCGAGGGCCGCCGTCATCCTCGCGGGCCAGGACGCGACCGGTCTCACGGGTACCGTCCAGCGCTCGGAATCCCTTGCCTGAACGGCGGTTGGCCTGCGGGCGACGCGGGATGCGCATGACTGTTCGGCATCAGCCGGGGCACTCGGGAGACAACGGCGCAGCCACCGGGATCACCGGTGGCTCGCCGTCTATCCGTAGGGGTTAACAGATGCTTGCATTCGTGGCGGCCGCACTCTTCTTCATCGCCTTCCTCATCCGTGTCACCGAGACGTCGACCCAGCTCGTCTTCAGCTCGACGAGCCTCATGCTTCTCGGGCTCGCCTTCCTCGCCGCGCACTCCGCCGGCGTGGGGTCCGGCTGGTCCGCCCGTCGCAGCAGCGGACGTCGCCGCTGAGGAAGCTGCGCGCTCCACGCACAGCGCGCCTCCTCCGACGCCCCCGGCCGGTCACCGCCCGGCACGTTCTCGCACCGCCGCACAGACCCCGCCGTCAACGAGAACGTCGATCCCGGAAACGAAAGCGGCCTCGTCCGACAACAGGAACGCCACCGCAGCCGCGACGTCATCGGCCCGGCCCGTCCGCCCGAGCGGCGTCTGCTCCACCAGAGCGGCCATGGCGGGCTGGGCCGAGGCCTCCTGCCGCCCCTGAGGGGTGTCGATGACACCCGGCGACACGGAACACACCCGGGCGCCGTACGGCCCGAGCCGCACCGCCTCCCGCCGTACGAACCGGTGCACCCCGTGCTTGGCCCACGCGTACGCGAGACCGGTGTTCTCCACGGCAGGCCCGAGAGCCTCGCGCAGCCGGTCGAGAAAGTCGTCCCGGAGCGGATCGTCGAGGATCGCCGCTACGGCTGGATCGGCCTCCAGGTTGCCGAGGAGCGGGGCCATCGAGGCGAAGCACACCATCGCTGTCCCCTCGGTGGCGAGCGGGCGGAGTGCCTCGGCCAGGCGTGCGGTGCCGACGAGGTCGACCTCGAAGATGCGCCGCCAGTCGGCCATGGTGGGCGAGATCCCGGCGGCGTGGGAGACGGCCCGCAGCGGGCCCGACTCGGCGACGCGGGCGGCGAGTCGGGACAGTCCGGCCGGGTCGGTGATGTCGAGGACGAAGGGTTCGACCTCGATCTCCTCGTCCGCGGCGGCCAGTTCCTTCGTCGCGGCGGTCACCGCCGACTCGTCCCGGTCCACCAGCAGCAGCGTGTCCACCAGTCCGGTGAGCCGCCGCGCGCAGGCCAGTCCCATCCCGCGCCCTGCTCCGGTCGCGATGCCTACGGTCGTCATGCGTCCTCTCCTCCGTGACCCCAGAACTTCTCCAGCCCCGGCCGCGCCACCCTGTCCACGAGTTCCACGAGCAGACCGCTCGGGCCGCGCAGGAAGGCGAAGGGCGCACCGCCGGAACCGGCCCGGGCGGCCTCGGTCACGAAGCCCTGCCGGGTGAGTTCGGCCGCGTCCGCGGCGACGTCGTCGGACCAGTAGCCGACGTGGTGCACGCCGCCGCCGGCCACCGGTTCCCACAGCGTTCCCGGGATACGGCGGACGATCTCCAGTCGGGGCAGCGTCCGGGAGTAGGCGCAGCTGATGTCGAGAACGGCATTTCCGGTCGGCAGCGTCAGCGGAACCGCCCCGCCGATCTCGGCGCACCACTCGTACCCGAACGCGGCCGAGAACTCGGCCAGCGTCCCCTCGAAGTCCTCGACCACAAGCCCGAGATGGAACTGATCCTCCGCCCTCACGACTCCCGCACCGTCCCGGAAACGTCATGCTCACCCAGGCGGGGCGGCGGCCCGTAGTCCGGCTCGTACCCCTCGACCCGCACGGGACTCCGCACCAGCCGGAAGTCCCCCGCCGTCACCACGGCCTCTGGTGTCGCCGCCAGCGCCTGCGGCAACGTGCGTACGGCTGCGGCCGGCACCCCGAGCGGACGCAGCCGCGCCTCCCAGGCGGCGGCGGTGTCGCCGGCCAGGGCGTCCGTCACGGCGGCGAGCACCTCCTCGCGGCGCTCCGCGCGTTCGGACATGGTGGGGAATCCCTGGACGCCGGCCTCGGAGGCGAAGGACTTCCAGAAGCCGTCGTGGGTGATGAAGAGCGCCAAGTAGCCCTCGGCGGTGGGAAAGAGCTGGGCCGGTACGTAGTAGGAGTGCGCGCCGAGCGGCAGCCGGCGTGGTTCGACGCCTTCGTTCAGGTAGGCGGAGGCACGGTAGTTGAGCTGAGACAGCATCACATCCCGCAAGGACACCTCGACTTGGCCGCCGCGTCCGGAGACGATCTGGGCGAGGAGCCCCAACGCGGCTGTCAGGCCTGAGGAGTTGTCGGCCGAGGAGTAGCCGGGCAGGGTCGGCGGGTCGTCCGGGGCGCCGGTGAGGGCGGCGACTCCCGTGGCGGCCTGGACGACGTAGTCGAAGGCGGGCTCGTCGCCCGCCTCCAGTCCGTATCCGGTGAGCGCGACGCACACGATCCGCTCGTTCCACTTGCGCAGCACGTCGTAGGTGAGGCCCAGCCGGTGGATGGCCGACGGTTTGAGGTTGACGAGCAACGCGTGGGCGTCGGCGACGAGTTCGCCGAGTCGGGCCTGTCCTTCGTCGGTCGTGAGGTCGAGGCGGATGCTGCGTTTGCCGCGGTTGAGGCTGGCGAAGTAGGCGTCGCTCACCTGGCGGGATATGTCCCCGCCCGGCGGTTCGATCTTGGTGACCTGGGCTCCGAGGTCGGCGAGCATCATCGTGGCGTAGGGGCCGGCCAGCATGTGGCCGACCTCCAGGACGCGGATGCCGTCGAGCGGTCCGGCGGTCATCGCAGGTCCGCGGCGAGGGCGGCGAGCATGTCGCGGGTGCGGTACTTGGAGGCGACCAGCTCGTCGCGGTTGTCGCCGATGGGCAGCAGCCGTACGGAGAGATCGGTGACCCCTGCGTCCGCGAAGCGCTTGAAGCGGGCGGCAATGGCGTTCTCGTCGCCCGCCGCGCACAGATCGCCGACGTCGCGGGCGTCGCCGTATTCGAGAACGCGTTGGTAGTTGGGCGAGATCTCGGCCTCGCCGAGGATGCGGTTGGCGCGCTCGCGGGCCTCGTCGACCCGGTCGGGGCTGCACAGGCAGACCGGGATGCCCGCGACGATCCGTGGTGCCGGGCGTCCGGCGCTCTCGGCGGCCTTGGTGATGCGGGGGACGACGTGTTCGGCGACGGCGCGTTCGTCGGCCATCCACAGCACGGTCCCGTCGGCCCGTTCCCCGGCGAGGCGCAGCATGACCGGGCCGAGGGCCGCGATCAGGACCGGCAGCGGGGAGACGGGGGCGAGGGTGAGCGGGTTGTGGACGGTGAAAGTGTCGTTCTCGACATCGACCATGTCCGTTCC